>JAUSJM010000003.1 GCA_030647265.1 bacterium | reverse complement strand
TACCACCACCAGTCAGTAATCAAGGAAACAATGCTTGAGAAGAAGATAAAAGCAATAACTGCTATTCCTAAGGATGCCCAGGAAAAAAATTTGCTGAATTTCATAAAACCGACCAATCTAGTCTTGGCCGGTTATAATTGATGATGGTTCGCGGCTCTAAAACGCATGTTTTTGACCATTCGTTTTATTGCTCCGCATCACCCAAGGCGATGTTAGACTAAATCCAGCATAACATAAGGTTTTCGTTCTTGCAACTAAATGTACTATGTACGATGTATGTAGGTGGAACCGTTAGGCTGATATAATGAGCATATGTGGAAAGTTTTAGGTTTTATATTAGTATTGGTAATAGTTGCAGTTGGATTAGTTGGATTAAATAGTAACTCAACTCCTCCAAAAGGCTCAACCCAATCTAAAACTTCCTCATCCAATATTGAGATTTCTAAAGTTGAGGTTATTGCCAAAAATTTAGAAGTACCTTGGGCGCTTGCTTTTTTACCAAATGGCGACATTTTAGTTACGGAAAGGAAGGGTTTGGTAAGACTTATTAAAGATGGTCAATTACTCCAAGAACCAGTCATAACTCTTTCCAAAGTGAAACAAAGCGGAGAAAGCGGACTTCATGGAATTGCCATCCACCCTGATTTCCCACAAAAGCCTTATGTTTATCTTTACTATACATATTCTACTGGCGGTGATGATTCTTTAAATAAAGTCTCCCGTTTTATATATGAAGATAAAACATTAAAAGATGAAGCAGTAATAGTTGATAAAATTCCCGGTGCAGTTTTTCATGACGGAGGAAGAATTAAGTTTGATCCAGATGAGGCTTTGTATATTACAACCGGAGATGCACTGAATTCTTCTTTATCACAAGATAGAAACTCTTTAGCAGGAAAAATTTTAAGAGTCAGAGATGAAGGAAATGTGGAGATGTATTCATACGGCCACAGAAATCCTCAAGGAATTGCATGGGACGGGCAAGGAAGACTTTGGGAAACTGAACATGGTCAATCTGCAACAGATGAAGTTAATTTAATTGAGGAAGGTAAAAATTATGGCTGGCCCACTATTACTGGAGAACAAAAACAACAGGATATGCAAGAACCTGTCTTACAAAGTGGATCTAATACATGGGCTCCGGCTGGGGTGGCCTTTTACAAAGGTTCTATTTATTTTGGAGGATTAAGAGGACAGGCGCTTTACCAATTTAATATTGATACTTTAGAATTTAAAGAGCATTTTAAAAAGCAATTTGGAAGAATCAGGGATGTTGTACTGGGTCCGGATAATATGCTTTATATAACAACTTCAAATAGAGACGGCAGGGGTTCCCCGTCACCAGATGATGATAAAATCATGAAAATAAACCCTGAAAAATTACTTTAAGTATTTATCAAAAAATTCAACTGAGTGTTCCATAGCGGTGTCAAAACTATTAGTTAAGTTATGGTCATCACCCTCATAAGGACAGAATTCAACAAGTTTGTTAGCCTCTTGAAGTTGGCTATTCAATTTCTCTGAGAAATTAAAAGGAACGTGAGAGTCGTCTTTTGCGTGATGTAGTTGAATAGGTCCAGAAATGTCTTTAACATAAGAGTTTGCCGAGATTGAGTTCCAAAACTGGGGATTTTGTTCCGGAGTACCATACTGGTCAATAAGGTTTTGCCTCCATGAAGTTGCCCAATGCGGCGCGCTCCTTGGCATCCAATCTCTTCGTCTCCAATTGTTGACTAAATCAGAATAAGAACCAACCACTCCCGCCCAAATCACGCCAGCCTTAATGTCTTTGGAAATTACCATTGAGCGCAGAGTTATTCCTCCTCCCATGGAGTGCCCCCACATACCAATTCTCCCTAAATCTGCATCTTGATACTTTATTATCGAGCCTAGGGCATTTAAGACATCTATCGTATAAGCATTTGAGCCATATCCTCCTTCTGCTTTGCCCTCACTATTACCATGCCCCCGGTAATCAGACTAGATAGCCATTACGGGCAAAGGTATCAACATAAGCCGTGTAGCGTTCAGTTGTACGATACTCTCCTGGAAGAATAAACCCATGATTGAAGATAATCACCGGCCAGCCGTTTTTAGGCTTTTCACCTTGGGGGATTGTTAAAAAGGCATAAATTTTCAAACCATCAGATTTGTAAGAAGCAATATACTGATTGTAATTGGCACCAGTTGGAAGGGTTTGCTCAAGTGTAATCTCACTGCCCGGGTAAGTTTGCGCCCGCATATACTCAATTGAAAGCAGGTGAAGTTTTTCTTCCAAACCGCCTTGGTCCTCACTCACTTTTTCAGGTGTCCTTAAAAATATAGCAACTGCGGAAAGTAAAATTACCAAAGCTATAAAAAAGAGTCTTGTCTTATTCATATTTTCCGGCTACTTCCTTTTTAACTTCCTGATGATACTCGCTCTGATTTCTGCATCAACTAAGATGTGGTGTAGAGCTGGTAATATGGAGGCAATAACGATCAGCCCAACAATTGGCAGGAGATATTTATCAACATCCGGGATCAGGTTTCCTAAGTAATATCCTGCCAGAGTTACCCCAATTGCCCAAAGAACAGCTCCAAAAAAATTAAAGAAAACAAACCTTTTGTAATCCATCTTACCGGCCCCTGCAACAACCGGGGCAAAAGCTCGAATGACCGGAATAAACCTTGCCAAAATGATAGTTTTACCTCCGTGTTTATCATAAAAGCTTTGAGCCCTTTCCAGGTGTTTTTTATGAAAGAAGATTGAACTTGTCTTTGTAAAAATCTTAGGTCCCAGTTTTGCTCCGATTAGATAGCCAATGCTGTCACCTGCAATTGCGGCCACAAAGCATCCGGCAATTAAAATTTTAATGTCAAAAAACCCCTGGGATGCTAAAAATCCGGCTGTAAAAAGAAGACTGTCCCCGGGAAAGAAAAAACCGATAAGTAAACCTGATTCTAAAAAAACTATGGTAAAAATCCCTAAATACCCAACTGCCTGAATCAAAGAAGCCAGATCAAAATGCATAAAAGTAAGTATAGCAGAAGATGTATACTATGAGTGAGATGCATTATTTCAAGTTTTTACCGGGTGTTACAACTACCGCTCTGATTCTCCTGATTCTCTATCTCTCCTATCTTGTACTGAAGCCATTCCTTTTTGTTATTGTAATAGCGTTTATTTTTTCAATTTTTCTTAACCCTATCTATGAATGGTTTCTTGCCCGAATGAAGAATAGGGCATTGTCAGCTGCTTTATCACTTTTATTACTACTGCTCTTTATTCTTTTACCAGTCTTGTTGATTCTGGGAAACATAGTGCAAGAAGCACGGGGCTTGCTGGATATATTACAGGAGCGCCCCACTCTCTTAAATGACATTCAAAACGGAGTCACGAAGCAGCTGCAATCTTATGGCTTGACGATTGATACTGCGCAGTTTCGTTTACAAGAGGAAGCAACAGGACTTCTAAAAATACTCATGCAAAACATTGCGAGCAGTTTACTTTACGGCGGGTCGGTAATCTTAAATACATTCTTTGTTCTTATAACTACTTTTTATCTTTTAATCCAGAAGAAAAGAATCCATACATATCTTATAAACCTCCAAGTTATTCCACAGCATTATTTTATCCAGCTTCAGATGAGAATTGTTGAGCTGGTAAATGGGATTGTCAGAGGGAATTTATTAGTAGTTGTCATACAAATTGTTGTTGGGGTAATAGGTTTCGCAGTATTTGGACTGCCGGCGCCTATTTTATTGGGGCTGCTGTACGGGCTCTTGTCACTGCTTCCGGCCATAGGAGTACTGCTGGTTTGGGTGCCTGTTGCAACTATACTTTTCATAAATCATGGACTACTCAGCGCAATATTGTTTGTTGCATGGTTTGTTTTGACAAATTTAGCGGTAGATAATTTCATTGCTCCCAAAATTATCGGTAGTCAAACCAAACTACATCAATTACTTATTATGTTTTCGGTTGTTGGAGGGATGGCGCAATTTGGATTCATTGGTATAGTGCTTGGGCCAGTCATAGTAGCCTTAGCACTCGTGGCAATCGGGATGTATAAGGAGCTTGTAGATGAATCGAAAACCGCCAGTCCTATGCTATAATAAAATACGAAGTTATGAGTAGTGTTCTAAAAACATTTGTACTTCTTGGTACCTTGAGCGTTATTCTTATTACGCTTGGCGGATTTTTTGGCGGAACAGATGGTATTTACATGGCATTCTTTTTAGAAAGTTGGTAGTTTATATGAGAGGTTTGGGTGGAAAGAAGAAGATCTATTTTATGTTCAATCCTGTTGATGATCTTTTCTAAAGTAATTTTCAGCATTATCCACAGGATGAAACCCCAAATTTACCTCTGTTTCTTCTAAATCAAAAACCCTTCTGTCATTCCTGCTAATAGCATAAGCCAACAGAAAATGGCCCTTTCCCTCCAAATCAACTTCCAGAGCTCTTCTAAAAGCTTGAACACAATCCCTCTGGCTTAAAAACATAGCTCTCATGTAATCTTCCATGTCTGTACCAATAAATATAGCAGGGTTATCTTGAGTAAAGGTTGCTCCAATTCTTAGGCCTACAAACTCTAAGCCAAGTTTCGGGTGGCTATATAACTTCCCAAGATGCTCTGCAGTCAACTTAGAAACAGCATAGAGGGAATCAGGGTTAGGGGGATCAGAAAGCTTCATCCTGATTTTTTTATTAGGGTCCAGTGTATCAGGATGGGTTAGCATAGTTTCACCATTTTGGACATGGTTGGTTGAAGCAAAAACAAGCCTTTTGACTCCTGCTCGTAAACATTCTTCAAATACTTGATATGTAGCATCAATATTATTCTTCAAAACATTTTTCCAAGGGGTACTTGCCAGTGGATTTGCTGCTAAATGGATCACTGCTTCTAAACCTTGAAAACAACCTTGAACTTGCTCAGGCTGGGAGAAATCTACCACCTTTGAGGGGAAAGAAGCTGGCTCTAAAGTAAAGGCTGTTATGGTGTAAGAGTGAGGCAGCCCCTTTCTTAATACTGAACCAATATGTCCGGCTGCTCCAGTGATACCAATATTATTAAATCGTTCCTTTGAACCTACTTGGGACATAGTTTTAGGTATAGTAGCACAATCAAAATTAAAGTTCTAGCAAGAAACTGGTGTGATAATATACAACACATGGAGATTGATCTTCGCTGGTCCTGGGAACTGCCTGAGTGTGTTGGTACAACTTGTGTGGTAATTGATGTTAATGCAGCAACGACTAACCTACCCCTCCTTCTTTCAAAAGATATTAGAGGGTTAACTGTGGTGAATGAGGGGAATGTGTTGTCCCTAAAGAAAGGTTGTAACAATCCGCTTGTTATAGGTGAAAGTAAAATTCTTCCTGAAAAAGTTTTTGATGCCAGTAATTTGCCTCCGGATTTTCTCCGTTTAGATTTTACAGGTAGGGAGGTACTTTATATGAGTAATAATGGATCGAGGGTTATAGAGAAGCTTTTGTCCTTAGAAGCAGGAAGAATAATAACTGCTAGTTTTGTCAATTTGGAGGTTGCTATCAATTGGCTTAGAAAGCATGGTCAACAGAGGGTATTATTAATTCCTGCCGGAGAGAGGTATTTTCCAGGTGGAAAGTCAATGGAAGATTATTATTGTGCTCAGTATATTCAAAAAGCACTTGAAGGGGAAAACCCTGATTTAGAAGGTTATTTACAAAGATCAAGAGCCTTTATGATGACGAGGTATGATTGGCCCAATATGGAGCTAGCAGAAAAAGTTTCTCAAGTTGAACTTACTCCCAACACTCACCCACTTGTCCCTTGGTGTTATCGCCACGGGGAACTGATAAAAGTTATTCCCCACCTAGACTAAGTCCAAATAATGGCTGACACTGGTCTGCACTGAGCTTGTCGAAGTGTTGATTTACCCTGAGTGTAATCAAAGGAGTCGAACTACTATGTGGGAACTTATTATCTAGCTCACTACTAATATCTCGTAAAGAACTGGGAATTTTAATTGAGATCTTAAATAACCTATAAATTTTTCTCTATTGATGATTCCTAAAGAAAGATCCCTTAATATTTTATCTACCTCGTTTGGTAATCTTCGATAAACCATAAAGTTTAGTAGTTCTGGAACATTTTCTGATCCAGCGCCTAATGGAGCTATTTTCTCAATTCCATACTTATTATTCGGTTCATAAATTTCATAAGTAAAAGCTATAATTCCACCGTTCTTTAATAACTGTCTCATCTCGCTTAATGTCTTCTTAATATCCTTAATGAACTCAAGTACACCTACAGCTACTACAATATCGAATTTATCCTGAGGAAATATGTTAAGTAGTCCTTGCTCAACATCATACTTAATTAACTTTGTAAAATTTAGTTTTGACTGAGCTACAGCAAGCATCTTTTCTGATATGTCAACTCCGATAACACTTAACCCTTTATTAATAAAAATTTTAGATGTTTGTCCAGTTCCCACTCCAACATCTAGAACTTCTGCACCATTTTTAATATATGGTCTGATATATTCATACAGTTTTACAGGAGCGAGCCATTTAAATTCGCCTTGTGTGGCCGTATCGTATTTATCTGAGAGAAGATTATTGTATTCTTCAATTAATTTTTTCATTAGGAGTAGTATATCAGGAGTTCCCACAAAGTATACTGGGGCTACCATAAAAAACTAAAGAAATTATAACCTTGGGGCTAGTTAGATTTTAACCTCGGGAGATGTAGAGAAAAGTGCTTGGGGGCATGGATTCGAACCATGATGAATAGGTTCAGAGCCTATTATCCTACCGTTAGATGACCCCCAAATATAAGCATATTTTAGCATCAAATGATCTTGGTTTAAAGCTTGGCGGGTTTTGGTGTATCATAGGTTGTTATGCAGGTAAAAACTTTAGTGCTGAGGCCGATGAGGACCAACTGCTACCTTTTAAAATCAGGTGGAGAAATTGGAATAGTAGATCCGGGAGGAAATGAAGGTGAGATCATCCCGGAGATTAAAAAGCTGGGAGGAAAAGTAGTGTGGGTTTTATCCACCCATGGGCATTTTGATCACCTGTTGGCAGCTGGAAAACTAGCTCAAATTTTTAAAGTTCCCTTTTATCTTCACCCTGAAGATGAATTTTTACTCAAGGGGGCCAAACAATATGCCAGATATTATTTAAATTTAGAAGTGGAGGTGGTGGAGGTAAGGATTAGTCCTTTGAAAGCTGGGATGAAAATATCTTTAGGATCGGATTCCCTGGAGGTTTTAGCTGCTCCGGGCCATACTCCGGGAGGAGTTTGTTTGTATGATCCTCAAAATAAGCTGTTGTTTTGTGGAGACCTGGTTTTTGGCAGAGGAGTAGTGGGAAGGACTGATTTCGACTATGGTTCAGAAGAAAAGCTACAGGACTCATTAAAGAAAATTCTGGCTTTACCCGGGGAAATTATGATTTATTCCGGGCATGGCAGGTTGGTAACTTTGGCTGAGCTTAAGAATAATTTACAGGTGGGAATTTAAACCACAAAAAAACCCGCACGTAGCGGGCTTCTTTGAAAAATCCCAATTAAAATTGAGACTTAGAATTTATATCATTACTTGCAAACTTCGTCAACCGTGTCATAATGTGTCAAACCATGGATATTAAAGTAGACGCTGCCAAAACCAGTATGAGATCGCGCCCCCTTATTTTTTTGGACCTGGAATCCACCGGCCTCAATGTTCAGGAACATGAAATTTTAGAAATTGGAGCTTTAAAGACTAATCCCCGACCTCCCTTTAGAGTTTTAGGAGAATTGGAAATTAAGGTCAAACCGGAAAACTTGGAAAAGGCGGATAAGGATGCTTTAAAAATAGCAGGATTTAGTTCTGAGGGGTGGAAAGATGCTTTGCCCTTAAAAGAAGCCCTCCTTCTTCTGGATAAATTTGCCCAAGACGGAGTGCTGGTGGGCTTTAATGTGACTTATGATTGGGCGATGCTGGATCGGGCCTACTTTTCTCAAGGCCGGTGTGACCCTTTTTATTACCACCGCCTGGATGTGATGTCCATGGCATATTTCAAGCTTTTTAAAAAAAGAACTATTGCCAGGTTTAGTTTAGGAAATATTGTGAAGTTTTTGAAGGTGGAGAGGGGAACGAAGCACCGGGCTTTGGAAGATGCCCGGGCGACCTACCTTGCCTTCCGTGCTCTCTTTGCGTTAAAGTGAGGTAAGAATGATTTATTTAGGGGCGGACCACCGCGGTTTTGCACTGAAAGAAAGACTAAAAAAAATACTCCTAGACTCAGGTTTTTTGGTGACTGATTTGGGTAACGACCGTTTTGATCCTACTGATGATTATGTTGATTTTGCTGCCAAGGTAGCGGAAGCTGTGGATCAATTACCGGAAAACCGAGGGATTATCCTTTGTGGTTCGGGGGCCGGGGTGGATATGGTAGCTAATAAAGTTCCTGGTGTCCGTTCCGCTTTAGTTTTTGATGTTCCACGGGCCAAACAGGCTCGGGAACATGAAGATGCTAATGTGATTTCCCTTCCTGCTGATACTCTGGATGAGGAAGAGGCTTGGAAGATTGTCCAAACCTTTTTAGAAACCGCGTTTTCTGGTGAAGCGCGGCACGTCCGCCGTTTACAAAAAATGGAAGAGGTTGAAGGTGACTATGAACGGTAAGCTGCAGATTATCCCCACGATTTTAGCGACAACCGAGAAAGAGTACAAAAGTAAACTGCAGGAAATTGAGAACACTCCCGAGTTTGAAGGTGGTTGGGTACAAATAGACCTCATGGACAATAAATTTGTTCAAAATACCAGCATTACTCCGGAAGTTATTGCCCGTTATCCCACCTCCCTGAAAAAAGAAGCCCACCTCATGGTGGAATATCCCGAAAGCTGGATTGACGAGTTGGTAAATTTAAAAGTGGAGAGGATTATTTTTCCTCTGGAAGATAAAGAAGGTATAACGGAAAGGGTAACCCATATTAAAAACCACGGTTTGGAGGTGGGGTTGGCCTTAAACCCGGAAACACCAGTTGCCAAACTAGAGCCCTATATTGGTACAATAGATTTAGTTCTGATTTTATCGGTTCATCCGGGATTTGGGGGACAAAAGTTTCTGCCCGGGGTACTGCCTAAAATTAAGGAAGCAGCTGCACTAAAAGAGAGGGGTCGGTTTTTAATAGAAGTGGACGGGGGAATAAATAAAGAGGTGGCAGGCAGAGCAGCGGCTGAGGGGGCGGATATTTTAGTCGTCGGTTCACACTTATTTGATGGAAACGTTTCTGAGAATCTTGAAAAAATTTGGCAAGCAGTCTTTGCCGGAAAAAGCTCCGGACATTGACCATGTAGCGATCTTTGGCTTTGCCGATGCCAAACCCGGTGATAAGGTTTACCGGGATGCTTTTTTGGTGGCAAAAAGTTTGGCCAAAGCAGGTTATACCGTGGTGGATGGGGGAGGGCCGGGAGTGATGGAAGCAGCATCACTAGGGGCCAAAGCGGGAGGAGGAAAAGTTATCGGGGTGACTTTTTATCCTGAGAATGCCCAGCATTTTGAAGGGCGCGACAAAAATAACCCTTTGGATGAAGAGATCAAAACCAGTAATTACATTGAGAGAACCTTAACCTTAATGAAGGAAGGGCAGGTTTATATCGTCTTTAACGGGGCTTCCGGGACGATGTCAGAATTTGGTATGGCTTGGGGATTGGCCAGGATTTACTTTGGGCACCACAAACCGATAATTTTATACGGTAACTTTTGGAAGCGGATTATGAAAGTGCTGCGGGAAAACTTATTGGTCCGGCCGGAGGAGCTTCAGGTTTATAAAATAGCGACCTCTCCCCGGGAAGTTTTGGCGGCCATTAAGGACTTTAAGGATGAACTGGAAGCGGGAAGACACCGGGAGATGAAAATGAGTACAGAAGATGGATTTGTAAATTCCTAAAATGAGCTTAACTGCCCAAAAGATTAAAGAGTTGGAAGAAACTGCTGATTTAATCCGCCAGGATATTATCTCCATGCTTCTGGAAGCGGGATCGGGCCACTCTGCCGGACCTTTAGGGATGGCCGATATTTTTACCGCTTTGTATTTTCAAATTCTCCAGGTCGACCCCAAAAAACCGGAATGGGAAGAAAGAGACCGCCTGGTTTTGTCAAATGGCCATATCTGTCCGGTGCTTTATGCAACGATGGCCCGGGTGGGGTATTTTCCGCTTTCCGAGCTGAAGACCCTGAGAAAACTGGGATCAAGGTTGCAGGGTCATCCCCACAGGGGTTCCTTACCGGGTTTGGAAACTACCTCCGGACCTTTAGGCTCAGGGCTTTCTCAAGCCTGCGGTATGGCTTTGGCCGGGCTTCGGGACGGGGTCAAATGGCGGGTGGTGTGTCTTCTGTCCGACGCGGAACAGGATTGCGGTAATACCTGGGAGGCAGCCCTCTTTGCCGGAAAATATAAACTCCATAACCTCACGGCCTTAATAGACCGTAACAACATCCAGATTGACGGTTTTACGGAAGATATTATGCCGCTGGAACCCCTCAAGGAAAAATACGAAGCTTTTGGCTGGCACGTGCTGGAGATTGACGGGCATAACTTTGAGGCTATTATATCTGCCTTTGAAGAAGCCAAAACTATCTTTGAGAAGCCAACTTTAATTATTGCCCATACTATCCCGGGCAAGGGGGTGGATTTTATGGAGGGGAAGTTTGAATGGCACGGCAAGCCTCCTAATCAAGAAGAAGCCAAAAAGGCTTTGCATGAACTAAGAACCTTGCAGGGAAAGATTAGGAGTGAACATCAATAAATGTTAAACGATCAGGCTTTTTTAAATGCCAAACTTTTTGAGAAAGATTTGGAGCAGGTGCCATCAAGAGATGGTTTTGGAGAAGGACTACTTATTTTAGGAGAGGAAAATCCTCAGGTAGTGGTTTTGTGTGCCGATCTTTCCGAGTCAACCCGGGTTCAGGCCTTTGCTGAAAAGTATCCTGAGAGATTTGTGGAGATGGGGGTGGCAGAACAAAACCTGGCCTCGGTGGGATCGGGGATGGCAGCAGCGGGTAAGATTCCTTATATCACCTCATATGCTACCTTTTCTCCGGGCAGGAACTGGGAACAAATAAGAACTACTATTTGCTATAACAACCAGCCGGTCAAGGTGATCGGTTCCCATGCCGGTATCTCCGTTGGTCCCGATGGGGCCACCCACCAAGCTATCGAGGATCTGGCTTTGATGAGAGTGCTGCCGGAGATGGTGGTGATCTCTCCTGCCGATTCTCTGGAGGCCCAAAAAGCCACTATTGAGATGGCCAAAATAAATAAGCCGTGTTACTTAAGGCTCTCCCGGGAAAAGGTTCCTTTGATTACCACGGAAAAAACTCCTTTTAAAATTGGCCAAGCGGAAATTTATTTCGAAGGCAAGGATGTCACAATTATTGCTACCGGCCAAATGGTTTATAAAGCACTTTTAGCAGCCAAAGAATTAAAAGAACAGGGAATAAGTGTCCGGGTTATAAACTGCCATACCATTAAGCCTTTGGATACAAAAACAATCTTGAAGGCAGCTGAAGAAACCGGAGCCCTGGTAACTGTGGAAGAACACCAGGTTTTTGGAGGGCTGGGATCAGCAGTGTCTGAACAAATCTCTCAAAAATTCCCGGTGCCTTTAAAAATCATCGGTATTGAAGATAGGTTTGGGGAGTCCGGGAAGCCCGAGGAGCTGCTGGAAAAGTTCGGGCTGACAGTGCAAAATATTATTCATGGGGTAGTGACAGTGCTCCGAATGAAGAGCCGCCTTCGCTAAAAGTTTCGGCGGGCCAAGGGAGGTGAAAAAGGTGTAATTTTTTTAAATTATGAACAACTATTTACTGGCTATTATTTTAGCTGAGGGGTTGTTGTGGTTTCGGTCAAGCCTGGGGAAGTTCCCTCCGGAAAAATTTATTGGTAATTTAGGGGGAACCCTCACCCGGTTTGCTGACAAAAATCCTTATCCTTGGTATAAAGATTTTTTACAAAATACAGCTATTCCTAACTCCCAAGTTTTTGGTTTTTTAACCTTCTGGGGAGAGTTTTTGGTAGCCCTCTCTTTAACTTTGGGTTCTCTCTATCTGCTTCTAAAGATGGGAAAGAGTGGGGTAGTGAAAAGCTTGCTGGTTTTGGGGCTCTTGGGAGGGATGTTTTTGAACATGACCTTTTGGCTGGCTTCAGGGTGGATGAGTGCCTCTACAGACAGCCTGAACCTATTTATGTTTGTAGTAGGATTGATCTCCCTGGTTTATGTATTAAAAACATCCAAAAGCTAGCTTTCAGCTAATGGTTTTGGGTGAACTGGTAGCAGGCTATATTATACTGGGAAACAGCATGAGAGCTGTTAGCATGCAGCAGAGATGGTGTATCTTCTGATCCTGCATAGTGTTCCTCAGCAATAGCAAAGCCTTCAGCTTCAAACTCGTTGGGACTTAGTTGCTCCTGACTCACCATGTTCAGATCCAGGCTGGCCTGTTCCACTAGGATTAGGAGCAGCTACAGCTAAACCAGCTCCTGAGAGAAACATTAAAGCCCCAGCTGAAATACCAATCATAAGTTCTTTACTTGACTTCGGGAAATATTTGGTTTATCTTAGGACTAGATTACAGATTGAATGTTGACTTTATGATAAATTTGTCATAAAATGAAAATGAAAGTTTTTTATAAATCTGAGGTTATAGAATTTATCGAGAGATTGGATTATCCAAATCGGACTCGTTTGGAGCGAGTAAGGAAATTATTCGAAGATTATGGGTTCCAGATTGGACCGAAATATGTAAAGAAGGTCACATCCTCTGGTATTTGGGAACTTCGAGCAGGTAATGTTAGATTGTTGATCTGCTTTAAAGGTGATAGAGGATTTGGTGTACACATTATTTTTAAGAAAACTCAAAAATTACCTTTAAGGGACATAAAATTAGCAGAAAGAAGAGCTAAAGAGATATGAAAATAAAAAAACCAGAATTTATTAGTGCTGAGAAATTACACAAAGGATGGATGAAGGATCCTCGTTATCGTCAAGCTTATGAAGAGCTGGAACCAGAGTTCCAAATTGCTAGGCAGATTATTGAGGCCCGAGTTAAGAGGAAAATTTCTCAGGAGGAGTTGGCTAAAAGAGCTGGGACTGGGCAGGCAGTAATTTCTAGGTTAGAAGGGATGAATGCTAAACCTTCCGTCTCCTTGCTTTCAAGAGTAGCCAAGGCTCTCAATACTAAAATTACTATTACTGTTGGCTAAATTATTCTTTCTTCACCAACAAATCTTTTATCTTATAAAATTCTAGCGTAAATCACGCGCAAGTTCTTACGCAACTACTTTTTTAGAGTGTACTGGGTGGCAGTGGTACTGCCGTGGCGTTTGATTAAACCATAATCTAAAAGTTTCTTTAATTTCAGTTGGGCCGTCCGTTTGGAGACTTTTAAGACATCCACTACATCCTCGGAGGTAATTCTCCCCACCGTGGTTAAAAAATCCATAATCTGAATCTCGTCCCGGTCCAGATAAATCTGCTCCGAATTTTTACTGACCTGTCCGTAACCGATGGACTGGATCTGTTCCAGGGCTTTTCTGGCTTCCACCAGAAAACCGGTGGAAAAATATTCCAACCAGTGGGTGAAATCCCGGCCCTGTTGGTACTCTTTTCCTTCGTCGTAGTGTTCGGCATTGTAATAGGCCAAACGATCCCCGTTGTAATAATCTTCCAAAACGATAATTTTCCGAAAGTCCCACTCCATGCGGTAAAGCAAAAGCTGGGTGAGGAGTCTCGCTACCCGGCCGTTTCCGTCGGTGAAAGGGTGGATGGAAACAAACTCCATATGAAATATTCCGGCAACGATAATGGGATGGGTTCCCGCTTCCTTGGCGGACCTGATCCACCGAAGCAGTTCTTCAATTAACCCGGCGACCTTTTTTGCCGGGGGAGCTTTAAAGCGGAGCATCTCCTTGCCGCCTCCCAAATCATCAATGACATAAACATCTGCGGGACGGAAGTTCCCCACCTTTTCCTTATCCACCAGCCCCTGGATGACCGTTTTGTGCATCTTCAGGATCTCCTCCAAATTAAGGTTATTTTTGGTTTTAGAGAGCTTTTCTAAAAGCTGCAGGGCCTGTAAGTAGTTTTCTACTTCCAAAATATCTTTTTGGGGAGCCCGGACCGCTTTTCCTTCCTGGACCTTGCCTACTTCAAATTGGGCCAGCTTATTACCTTCGATGGAGGTGGAGGTATGGGCCATTCTTAAAATTGCCTGTCTTCGGAGTTGGGCTTCGTTTAATGGTAAAACCCGGGATCTTTCAACAGCAGCCTTAATCTCTGCGGTTTCGGCGATCCGGGAAAGGATAAGGGGAGTAATAATATAGTTGGGTTTAAACATAAGGTAGGTATAATTATATCACATCTGGCGCAAATCAAGCGCAAAATCTGACGCAATACTTATTTCCTGGTTGAAATAATATATAATCACATCATGTCTTCTGAATTACCTTCAGTTTCTCCAGCACCATCGGATATCTTAAATTTGGTAGATCATTCACTTAAATTAATAGGTAGGCTAAGACATAATTTCGAAGATGGCACGCTACTTGCTGAAACCCCACATAAATGGTTACAACCAGCGCTTGAGGAATTTGCAGAGATGATTAAGTTTGATCAGTTGTGTGTAAGTGCTACTGTCACCGATATTACACCATCAAGGATGAAAAGTGTGAGTTATTCAATTCCAGTGGGGATAACTCATCCTGGTTATTTGTGGGCTATAATGGAAAATCTCCATAAATTCAATGTGGTAGGAAAACCGATTATAGGAATGTTCCCTCAAAAAGGCTCTAGAAATTTAATAGGTCTCCCTGTAGACCTATTTCAGAATTAATAGGTTTAGGGAAATTTCTATTTACCGGATTATTGTAAGAACAAGAACAGAGAAAGGTAAGGAAAAAGAAAGTGAAGAATAGAGCTTGACCTCTATCTTATAGAGGTATATGGTTAAGTAGATAGAAAAAAAGGGGGTGAAAAATATGTTGAGTAAAATTACAATGGCAGTTTTTGGTATCTTCGTCTCTCTCTCTCTTCTAATTGTATCTTCGGCTCTTGCTAAAGGACCAAACGGTCCGGCTGGCCAATCCAATAAAGCTCACCTTTATCTTTATGAAAAAGATTCTTCATGGAATATTGTAAATGGTGGCGCTTGGGGCAAGATGACTTATAATCAGTCAGGCTCAACCTTTGACTATGTATTTAACGGTCACGAGTTGCAACCAAATACGGGATACAGCCTGATTTATTATGCCGATCCATGGCCAGGTGATAATCCAGGTGCGCTCATAGTAAGTGGTACCAGTAATGGTGGAGGTAATATACATCTGGCTGGTTCTGTAGATCTAACTATAGATCTGCCTAGCTTACCAGATCAAAATGCGGTGGATCCATGTGAAGGTGGAGCTTCTCCGTGTCCGGGGGCAAAAATTTGGCTAGTCCCATCATCTGATTATGACGCAACAACGAATTCCATGACGGCATGGAATCCGGAGAATTATTTATTCGAAAATAATTCGATCCTTTATGAGGATACGCCATAAAGATGGGATATAAACTAGAACAACCTATCGGGATGGCTCGGTGGGTTGTTTTTTGTTACTTTCGTTTTCCTTACCGGCATCTTACTTCTTTTTAATCTTTGTTCAATACTGTATATAGTGTATATAGATACGAAAGAGAGGAGGTGAAAAATATGGTAAAAATGCAGAAAAAGAGCATGAAACAACCGGATGAGACACGCAATTTTCCCAAGGGAAAACTTGAGTTGGTAAATTTGGAAGGAGTTACTTTTGGACTGGCAACATTTGAACCGGGCTGGAGGTGGTCAGAAAGTGTTAAACCGATTGCCAAAACAGAAAGTTGTCAGGCTCCACATACTAACTATCATTTGTCAGGAAAACTTCATGTTAGAATGGATGATGGTACAGAGGATGAGTTTGGACCGGGTGATATCGGTGTAGTTCCACCGGGGCATGATGCTTGGGTGGTCGGAGACGAACCAGTGGTGGCGCTTGATATTACCGGCATGATTGATTATGCCAAACCAGCTAAATAATATTTCTATCTAGGAATTTTTAGAAATTGTCAGTCCAAAGTAGAAATGTCCTCCCCTAATGGGATTTAAATGATTTTCTCCAAGGATGATTAGCTGGAGGTTTCCAGTTCAAAGGATGGGTAGTGAGAATTGCTGGTTGTCTGGAAGTTTTCTGAGGTTTTTCTGGTAAGAGGAAAAAGTTTAATTCAAATCCTTTAAACTTAAAGTGGAGAGTATTGTCCAACCACTGTTCAACCTGGACTCTATCCTTAGGCCTTATGGTAGTAGATTGGATCTCTTCTAACTGGTAAAAGTGGTTTTTAAACTGAATGGTATAGTCATTGTTAATTCTTCTTGTAGATTTAATGGCAAAAATGCTGTTTAATTTGTATTTCTCTGCCTGAGTTAGTTCTTTATGGAGACTGCCCTCTTTAGCTGGAACTACTGCAAATTGGCTGTTAAATTTAGGGATAAATACTACCTCTAAAAATTTGTTACCTTCCTCAATGGTAGAAATCCGAGCTAACCTTAACTCCTTGACCAACCTATCTTGCAGTGTCCCAAACAATCTCTCTATCCTGCCTTTAGCTTGAGGAGAATTAGCTGGAATTAACTCAATACCTAATATCTTCATAGCCTTTTGAAATTGAGTTAAAAGTTCTGAGTTATCTTGAGCATTTTTGTGATTAACCTTGTAGGTAGAGAACTTATCCAGATAAATTTTTAGAGGTTTACCTAAAACTTGGACGTATTCTTTCCAAAAGTTAAATACAGGAATCACACCTTCATGGAGATCAAATTTAGCTTGGGTAATTTTTCCTGTAGCATCATCAATTGAGGCCAGTAAACAAACCTCCTGAGGATTCCCAAACTCATCTAAAAGCCTGTCTTCAAACCAAAGATGGTAGGAACCATCAAACTGCTGAAGCTCCCCAAAATACTCCATTCTCTCCCTAAAGGCATGATATGTCACCTTTCTTTGCTTTTTAGGTTTCCACAAGCCATCTTCAATCATCCACAGTCTTAATGTCTCTGGATTAACTTCAAGCTGGTGGTGCTCTTTAAGTTTCTCAGAGGCAAATGAAGGCTGGAAATCAAAGTAAGTGGTTTTAATCAAAGAAAGTACTTGCTCCTTGATCTGTTGTTTGATGTGGTTGTTGCTGAGCCTTTGCTTTAACTTATGAATTACTGCCACTGAGCCATCTTCTTTAACCTGACCCTTTAATCTCCTTACTTGTCTGACTGATAAATTAAGCAGTTTGGCAGCTTGTCCATTAGTAATCTCCTGATTAATTGTCTTCCTAATAATCTTAAACTTACACTGCTCTTTTTCATTAAGTTGATCATGCATATCCACATAGGCATGATGCATTTTAACCAATTACTGCTTAAGTGCTAAGGGGACATTTTAACTTTGGTAAGGGAGGACGTTTTTAAATTGGTTTAAGA
>JAUSJM010000006.1 GCA_030647265.1 bacterium | reverse complement strand
TTGTACACACCGCCCATCACGGCAGGAAAGTTGGGGGCACCCGAATCCCGATTATATCGGGAGAAGGTGAAACCAGCGATCAGGCTGAAGTTGTAACAAGGTATCCCTAGCTGAAGCTGGGGATGGATCACCTCCTTTCTGGAGATTTGATGAAGCTGAATGATTCCATAAGTTCTTAGGTGACTTAGGTTACTTAAGTCTGGTAGCAGCAGCTTGATCCATTATTCACCTTGCTCACCCTTCGTCACTTCGTTCCTCGGGGCAAGCCCTCTGGAGTCAAAGTAGATGGAGGATTAGGGTGAAAGAGGAATGATAGCCCTCTTTAAAATAGCTATCCCCACCACTTTTTTGAGATTAATTACAGATTTGGCCTCCTGAAAAGGAGGCCTTTTTGTAGACTTCAGTATTGACAAGCAGGAATCTAAGGAGTATGAATAATTCTAACTTATGGCTACCCAAGAAACAGATTCAGGAGAAAAAATACTATTTGATGATCGACCTAACGGGGGTTTCTCGGCTGAGCATAGTGATTATTATTCAGATATACCATCTACCGATGCTTCCGCCCAACCTAGCTTAGCTAGGAAACTAAAACAACTAATATTAGCAATGGTAATTGGAGGTTCTACTTATGCACTAGCGGATGGAGCGTTAAAGCGCTCTAATCTTTGGGAAGCTGCTGGGGGATTTGCTGGACTGATGCTGGTAGGAGGATATTTGTATTATAGAAACCTGGTTGAGTGGGCTGATGAGCTAGAAGCTGTTAGGTAAAATCTTTAATTTGCTCTCCTTAAATTTTTCTTAAAGTAGTTTTTACTAAGGTTATTTTGTGCTAGAATCACCTTATGGTCACGTCAAACGTGACTTAAGGCCTGGTGGGAGAGTGGTTATCCAGCGGTCTGCAAAACCGCGTACACCGGTTCAAGTCCGGTCCAGGCCTCAAAGCTAGAAAGTTCAAGCCTAATTTGTTAAAATACTTGAGTTTGGGCGCATGGCTCAGTGGTAGAGCGCGTCACTGATAATGACGAGGTCCATGGTTCGATCCCATGTGCGCCCACAACCTTTATTGTCTTACTTTGATCTATTCTTCTGACAAACCCCTTACGGAATTTTTGTTGTTCTCTTAAATGTGAAGGTTAATATGACCTTAGAATGAATATCCTTTCATGGATAGTATTCGGTCTAATAGTTGGTCTGGTGGCCAATGTTTTAGATCCTGCCCCAGCCAGAGGAGGGTTGGTGGGAACGATCATCCTGGGTATTCTGGGAGCCCTCTTAGGGGGGTTTTTAGGAGATCTCCTTTTTGGAACCGGGGTGTCTGGTTTTAACCTCTCTTCCTTTATAGTAGCAGTCATCGGAGCTTTAGTACTGCTGTTTGTGGGTAGGTCTTTAAGAAGAGCTTAAATCTTAGAATATAAGATCAGGTTTGGGGGTAGGTTTTTGTATTTGCTGAGAGAAATAAAAAGAGGCGCTAACAAAATTTTGCCACGTAGTCTCTGATCCCTCGGCCCTACCCCACAACTGATCATAAGAAAGGAAATTATGGCAAAAAAAGTCAATTATTTTTTCCTAAAGGTGTTTTCCGAAGAGAGTCTCCTTGGACAATTTATCCTTCTTTTAACTTCACCGGTGGAATAATGATTTGGGATGAACTTTCAAGATAGGGGACTATTTTCCTTACCCAAAATCAAGAAAAATATAATTTCTTACCCTGCTTCTTACTTTTCTCTTACCATTTTTTGATGGTATTTTTTACATTGTTTATTTGACAAATTGTACCTGATTTGCTATATTGCGCCACGTTTACTTTTTATCTACCTATGGAAGCATACTGCCTAAAAATCCTTGATTTTCTCAATTCTGCCCAGAATAAAGTTGGGGAGTGGTTGTCTTCGCCTCTTTTCGGACAGCTGAAGGAGTCCCTTTCTGATTTAGATGTGAAAGAGAAGGTAAATCTTAGACAAAGGCTGCTTTTAGGGGCAAGTTTATTTAGTTTGATCATCGTAATGATCCTCATGGCTGCCAGTACTCAACCGGTAAGACAAATTGCCTCTTCTTTAACTTCACCTTTGATATCCCTTCATCCCTTAACAGAAGATAAAAGAACCAAGGAAGTTTTTGGTTTTGCTCCCTTTTGGACCTTTGACAAGTTGGGAAATGTGGATTTTGATACTCTCACTACTTTGGCCTATTTTGGAGTGCCGGTCTTAAGTAACGGTGATTTGGACCGTAGTGACTTTGGCTACCAAACTTTTAAAAGCCGGGAAGCCACGGATCTTTTTAAAAAGGCTCATGCCCATGGCACGAGAGTAGTGCTTACTATAACCCAAATGGACAACTGGCCCATTGAGGCCCTGCTTGATGATCCCCAGGCTCAGGATAACGCCATCGCCCAGATTACGTATGAGGTCCAAAGTAGAGGAGTTGATGGAGTGAACGTTGATATGGAGTATCAAGGAGACCCGGGGGACGATTACCGACAGAAGTTTACCCGCTTTGTGGCCCGCTTAACGGAAGAGATGCACCGCCAAAACCCCAACTCCAAAGTGACAGTTTCGGTTTATGCTGCCTCGGTGAAAGACCCGAAAATCTATGATGTGAGGGCTTTGGCTAAAGTTTCCGACGGAATCTTTATGATGGCCTATGATTTTGCCAATGCCTCTTCTGACACCGCTATGCCAACTGCGCCTCTTCGCGGGGCCAAAGAGGGACAATATTGGTACGATGTATCCTCGGCAGTGGATGATTTTTTAACCGTCATGCCTGCTAATAAACTGATTTTAGGGGTACCCTGGTATGGTTATAACTATCCGGTCTACGAGCCCGGGGTAAAATCCCAAACTTTTGGCCGAACTGTCACCCAAACTTATGAGGCAGCCCAAGAAAACGTTAAACCGGATCGGGAAGATATTTTAGATTACCAAGAGGGTTGGGATAACTTCGGAGAGGTGGGCTTTCGAGCTTACTACACCGCTTCCGGGATTTGGAGAATGATCTTTTTGGAAGACGGAAGATCTTTGGGAATAAAGTATGACTTTGCCAAGAGTAAAAACCTGGGTGGGGTAGGCATCTGGGCTTTGGGTTTTGACGGAAATCAGGGAGATCTTTGGTCGGTACTCCGAGAAAAGTTTGGCCAGAAGATTGCCGATGCTTCCTTGGTACAAAGGGCAATTTTAGCAGAGGAATAAATCAATGGATAAAGGAAATTTATTAGACCAACTATCGAAAAAGGTTTTGGAGTGGATGGATGAAGTCATGCCTTCACTGGGCAAACAGTGGAAGGTTTTTATCCTGAGCTTTGTGGCCCAGTTTGTTATTTCTTCTCTCCTTAGCTTAGGTATTCGGGCTCCCCGGATGTTTAGTTTTCTGGCTGTACCAGCAGTGAAGTGGGAATCCTCGGTTCTTTCCAGCCCCATACCGGAAAAGTTAAATATCTTTAATTTTTTAAAGCCTAAACTGGAAGAGAAGATTAACAACTTTCAGCTTCAAAAAGAGACCTCTTTTATCACCTCAACTTATGCCGCTGCCGATTATGAAGAAGCTTCAGCTTATATAGTGGTGGATTCAGACAGTGGTGAGGTTTTAGCCAATAAGAATCTTTCTCAAAGGCTGCCTGTTGCTTCCCTAACAAAAATTATGACTGCAGTGATAGCCTTAGATTTATCATCTCCTGATGAAACTTTTACCGTTCCGCAAAGAGCCAGCCTGGTAGAACCGACAACCATTGGGGTAGTGCCGGGGGAGAGGATGACCTTGCAGGAACTTTTACAGGCTTCTTTAATGACTTCCGCTAATGATGCTGTGGAAGTGATCAGAGAAGGTGTTGATCAAAAATACGGACAAGAGGTTTTTGTTAAAGCCATGAATGAAAAAGCCAGCATTTTGGGGTTAAAAGATACTCATTTCCAAAATCCCCAGGGTTTTGATAATCCAGGTCAATACAGCTCAGTAGCTGACTTAGCTGTTTTGTCCCATTATGCCTTAACTCAGTATCCTCTAGTTTCCGAGACTGCCCACAAAGATTACCAGTTTTTGCCGGCAGATTTAGACCACAAACAGTTTGATTTATATAACTGGAACGGGTTACTGGATGTTTACCCGGGAGTTTCCGGGTTAAAGATTGGTAATACCGATGACGCCGGGTACACTACGGTGGTGGTCTCAGAAAGGGATGGCCATAAACTTATGGTAGTACTTTTGGGAGCTCCGGGAGTGTTAGAAAGAGACTTGTGGGCCTCCCAACTTCTGGATCTAGGTTTTGGGAAGTTTAATTTATCACCGGTAGGAATAACTGAAGCAGAGCTTCGAGCCAAATATGCCACTTGGAAATACTTTAATTAATTTATGCTAAGATAAATTTGTGCAGATTTTAACTCCCGAACTAATCGCCGGCAAGAAAGTTCTCCTCAGGATGGACCTTGATGTTCCCATCAAAGAGGGAGTGGTCGTAGACGATTTCCGGCTTCAGGCAGCTTTGCCCACCATAGATATGTGTTTGGAACATGCCGAAACTGTGACTGTCATGGGGCATATCGGCAGGCCCGGGGGGAAAGAAGTGCCTTCCCTTTCTGTAGAGCCAATCTATGATTGGTTAGCAGAAGGGTTAGGGAGTCAAGATTTAGGGGAGTGTAAGTTAAGGCTTTTGGAAAATTTAAGGTTTGAAAGAGGGGAATCCTTCGACACGGCTCAGGATGAAACTGCTGTTTCAGATTATGCTAGGGAGCTGGCTAAGCTTGGTGATTTTTATGTTAATGAGGCCTTTGCCGCTTTCCATCCCGCTGCCTCCACCACTGTTTTACCAACGCTCTTACCTCACGCGGCGGGTTTGAGGTTTGCTCAGGAAGTAGAGAAGCTGACCCAGGTTTTAGAAAATCCCAAGAGACCTTTGGTAGCCATCATCGGTGGGGCCAAGGTGGAGGATAAATTACCTGTCATCCAGGCCTTAGCCAAGTTGGCAGATGTAGTACTGGTGGGAGGAAAGCTGGCAGCAGAAATTTCCACCCAGTCTCATCTTTTGGGGGAATACTCCCATAAAATAGTGGTAGCCAAGCTTAATGAGGATGGAACTGACATTACACCTCAAACTACCGAGGCTTGGAAACAGCTTTTACCTCATGCCAAGATGGTCATTTGGAATGGTCCTTTGGGGAAGGTGGAGGATCCTCAGAATGATCAAACCAGGATTTTAGCCCAAGCTATCATTGATTCTGAGGCAGAAAGTATTATTGGGGGAGGGGATACAGTGGCAGCTTTAGATAAATGGGATCTTTTGGACCATTTCTCATTTGTCTCCACCGGTGGTGGGGCAATGTGGGAATTCTTATCCAAAAGAACACTGCCGACAATTGAGGCACTGATGTGAGATCGACTAACTTTGTGCTATAATCGGTAAAATGAGAAGTAAAGGATTTATTTTGGATAAAGTTCTGTTGGTACTTGTGCTTTTAGCCGTTATTGGTGGAGGAGTAATAGTAACTCGGCAGAAACAAAACCAGTCTGCCTCTCCAGAAATTAGCGTCTTACCAACACCTTCTCCATCCATAACTTTTACAACCTCAACACCTACCTCTGTCCCGACTCCAACAGCTTCTACTAATGTGTCAAATCCCGGTAGGTTTGACGGAGATCTCAGAACTTTACCCACTGCACCTCCGGTTCCCAGCCCTGCCGTTTTTACAGATAAAAGTAGTAGTATCGCCGTCACGCTCTCAAAAGAAAGTTACAATAAAGGGGAAGAGATTGCAGTCCAAATTACCAATAACAGTCAGCAAGCCTTTTCTTTCTTCCTTTGTCCTGATGTAGTTGGTTGGGAGAAAAAATCCGGGGAAATCTGGGAACAAGCAGAGATTTGTTCCAACTGCGGTTCTGCTGCTCCTTGTGTTCAAACAACACTTAATTCGGGTCAAAATTTGGGGAGAAAAATCACAATCAGTACCCAAGCTCAGAGCGGCACTTACCGAGCTATTTTCCATTATTTGAACGGCACCTCATATTCCTCTCAATTTACTATCTTCTAATGAATAACTATTCCAAGCGGTGTAAGGCTCTTGAGAGTGGTATTTAAAGCCCCGCGACTTGACAGGGAATAGGACAGTGTGTTTTTCTAAATATAGTGAGGAATTTTCAGCAAGGCTCTGCTCATATTTTAGCTGTTCTGCTCTTACTTGCCGGTATTGGGGTGGGTGCTTATTTAGTCCAAAACCCCACCAACTTTCTTCCTAAAGCTTCAAGTCCTAAGCCTATTTCTCTGACTCCTACTCCTTCCCCAACCTGTAAAGAAGGAGTTGACACTTTTTCAGTCAATACTCCTTGTGATGGGGGTTACAGGTATGCTAACTATACTTGTTATGATGGGGTAAGTGGCATTTTAGGAGACCCGGTAAGTTGTAAATCCTCTGATACCTGGGTAGCTTATGCTAAAGAAGCTTGTGCAGGGCATAGTTCTTGTACTTTAGATCCCAAGCAAAAACCTCCAAAAGTTTCTCCGGAAGGGTTTTCCTTGGTTCCTTCACCTTCTCCTAAAATAACCGTTCCGGTGAGTATAAACTATCCCAGAGTAGCACTAATTGCTTCAGTTTTACTCAAGGACAAATCAGGGAGTGTGGTTACTGACCAAAGTAAGTACAGCTACATCTGGAAGGCTGCCAACCCCAAGCTGATTGAAGTTTTACCCTATGCTCAATGTACTAATGGGATTCAACCTCCTTGTCCTTCTGACCATGCCTCAATTAGAGGGCTTGCTGCAGGTTCTACTACCATTGAGGTGACAGTCTCCAGACAGTCTTCTGGTAAAGTTATCGCCAGCACTATTTTTGAAGTCACTATTATACCTCCTCCCACACCCACTGCTGTTCCTACTCCCACTCCTCCCGCTGCTACACCAACTCCTGGAGTGACTATTATTCCTACCATTAATCCAACAACAGTTCCACTTAGCAAGAGAGTCTTTGTGACCTCTACTACTTATAATGGAAACCTGGGGGGTTTGTCTGGAGCGGATGCTAAATGTCAAGAAAGAGCTAATGTGGCAGGATTAACTGGAACTTATAAGGCTTGGTTAAGTGATAGTCAAACTTCTGCGGCTTACCGCTTAAATCATTTTGGTGGGCCTTATATCTTACTTAATAGGTTGGTAATTGCTAACAATTGGGCTGATTTGACTGATAATTCGATTATAAATCCAATTAGAATAGATGAAACTGGAATTGCACTAGTAGATTATGGACTTTCAAACAATAAAGTTATAACTGGTACTAATGTAAATGGCGATATCTTTAATATATACGGTACTTGTAGCAACTGGAGTACAATCACCCCTCCTGATAATGAAGCTGGAAACATAGGTGGAGGAAGCTATACTTCTATCAATTCTCAGTGGACCCAAGGTTTAAGTTTTCCGTGCTCTTCAACTGGTCATCTCTACTGTTTTGAACAGTAAACCCTCTTGCCAACTTATTTTAGATGACTTACACTTAATTTATCTTGAAAGAACGAGGTTTTGCTCAGATTTTAATCCTTATCCTTCTTTTGGTGGGTATTGGAACTGGAGTTTATCTGGTGCAACAAAAAACCAATCTTTTTTCTAAAGCTGCTACTACTTCGACGATAACCCAAGATACAGGTGTAACTGCCGATTCTTCCCAGGTGGCTACTACTTCCTCAAATACGAATAAAGAAAAAGGTAAAAAGTTATCTGTTACAGTTGAGACACGTTTCTATGCTAACGTCAAGAATCAACTAAAAGCAGGGGACTTTCTCTCAATGCCTTCAGTTAGGCAATCAAGTGATACCCCGATGACTTCTGATAATTGGAAATTTAAACAAGCTGTAACTGCTTTAAATAGTGTTGAGGATAGTGAGATTGGCTTCCAAAAAGGGATTTTTCTCTCAGCCGTAGCTGATGTCCAGAGTCTGATTAATGATCTTCCATCTAGTGTTGATTGGGTTTTTTATAATATGGAGCCGGGTATGACTCCTTTAACCGACTTAAATGACCCCGTAAGCTCGGTTAAAAAATTTGCCAGTATTGTTCATAACTCCGGCCGGAAAATGGGCTTTGCGCCACCTCGAAGCTACATTGATAAGAATCAAGGAACAGCACAAATGAGCGATATCATAAATTCAGTGGATTTAGTTTATTACCAAGGACAATTGTTGTTACCAACCATGAGTGAAGAGGAGTTTGTTAAAACAGTCAAAGAAAAATATAACTATGTTAAAGGTGTGAGTCCCAACACCCAGTTTCATCTCCAGCTGTGGTTAGGGAGGCAGACTCCTGATCAAATGACCAAAGTCTTTAACCGCTCGGACAAGTATTTTGATAATGCTGTCATCGGTACTCACAGTGATTTAGAAGGAATTTTACAGGTTTTACCCCAGTTAAAATGGAGGTAGCATGAAACTTATTTTAATAATAAAAATCTAATTTGATATCTATGTCAATTGAAAGTATTGGAGAAATGGATTCCCGGCCTGATGTGATATTAACTAAGGAGGATGAAGAAATAGTTAGAGGATTGGCTCATAAAATCTGGCTTGACAGAACGGCAGTTTTTCCTTCTATTCCTGGAACCGATGTCAATGATTGGATAGCGGCTAAAGCTGAGTTATTCAGACAAGGAAAATTACCTGTTAATCATAAAGTAATGGAAGATCGAACAAGAATTGTTCTTGCCAGCGCTGCGTAAGAAGACTGTAGTTTTTTCTCAGTTGCCATTAATGGTTTTGGGAGGATGTTATTACAGCTTCAAAGTATTTACAAATAACTTTACAAATAACTTTACAATTCTTTTATCCGGTGGTATAATACAGATTAGATGTTTATACCAAAATACAACCAGTCACAAAAACTTCTTACGAATATTACTCAGATTGAAAGATTGTATGGTAGGTTGGAGGCTTTGCGAATTCCCCAAAATTTAGAGCTTAATTTAGAAAGAAATAATCTGATTCAATCTTCCTATATTTCCAATAGCATTGAAGGCAACCCTTTATCTTTACCTGAAGTTACTAATCTTTTATTAGGTGATCGGGTGCCCGCAAACCGTGAGGAGAAAGAAGTGAAAAATTATTTTGAAATTCTTAAAAATTTAGATTTTTATACCAATCAGGTTCTTTCATTAACAACTATGAAACAAATTCATCAACAATTGTTAACAGGAGTGAATGACAAAATTGCCGGTGAAATCAGAAACAAGAAAGTAATTATCGGCCACTATCGGAAAGAAGAAGAGAAGCTGGCTTTAGATATAAAACACGAACCGCCTTTTCATACAAAAATCCACATTGAAAAAGCAATACTTCAATTATTAGATTGGGTGGCAGAGGGAAAAACCTCTCTGGCCATAGTAAAAGCTGGAATTTTTCATCATCAGTTTGTTTATATCCATCCGTTTGAAGATGGTAATGGCCGGGTCTGCCGACTTTTAACAGCACTCCTTTTTATTCAATCCGGCTATCTTATTAATAAATATTTTGTTCTGGATGATTGGTATGATATTGATCGCAGTTTATATTCGGATAAACTGCATTCTGCCGATAGTGGCGATAAAACAGAGTGGTTGGAATATTTTTCCGATGGAGTTAAATATTCTTTGCAAGGTGCATTGGCTAGAGTCAAAAATGTGATGGAAACATTAAGTATTGAAAAGCGTCCAACTGCCAGAGAGCAAGAAGTGCTTAAATTATTCCAGGTAATAAAGGAGATGACTTCAACAGATTTGGCTCGGAAACTGTATATTTCCCGTCAGCAAGCGCATAACCTTCTAATTTCATTAGTAGAAAAAGGTTTATTGGGCAAAAAAGGCCAAACAAAATCGACATATTATTTTGTAAGGTAATATAGTAAAATAAATTTATGTTAAAAGTTGCCATTAATGGTTTTGGGAGGATTGGCAGGAATGCCTTTAAAGTGGCTTTGGAAAAGCATACTGAAGAGGTGGAGATTGTGGCCATTAACGATTTAACTTCCCCTCAAGTTTTAGCCCACCTTCTGCAATATGATTCTGCCTATGGTCGGTGGGGGAAAGAGGTTTTTGCAGACCCCTCGACTCCGCTCGGGGCAGGTGAACAAGGCTGTTTAGTTATTGAAGGGAACAAGTACCCGGTTTTAGCAGAAAAACTGCCTGCTAACCTCCCTTGGAGGAAATTAGAGGTGGATGTGGTCATTGAATCCACTGGCAGGTTTACTGATGAGGAAGGGATGAGACAACATTTGATGGCGGGAGCCAAAAAAGTGGTTTTATCAGCTCCTGCTAAAGGTGGTAATGTCGGAACTTTCCTTATCGGGGTCAACCATGATAAATATCAGGGTCAGGAGCTTATCAATAATGCTTCCTGTACTACTAACTGTATTGCCCCGGTAGCAGCTATTATTCAAGATAAATTTGGTATTCAGAAAGCTTTGATGACTACTACCCATGCTGTGACAGCAGAGCAAAACTTAGTGGATGGACCACCCCCAGGAGGGAAATCTAATGATTTAAGAAGAGCCAGATCTGCTTATGTCAACATTATTCCTACAACGACCGGAGCAGCCATTGCTACCACTGAAGCTATCCCTGAACTGAAAGGTTTATTTGATGGAGTAGCTCTCAGGGTACCGGTGATTGTGGGCTCCATCTCTGATTTTACCTTCCTCTTAAAAAGAAAAACTACCAAAGAAGAGATCAATCAGGCTATTAAAGAGGCTTCAGAAAATCCCAGATGGAAGGGGATAGTAGCCTGGTCAGAAGAACCTTTGGTTTCTACAGATATTATAGGCAGATCTGAATCAGCCATAGTAGATTTACCTTTAACCCAAGTAGTAGATGGGGATTTAGTCAAAATCTTTGCCTGGTATGACAATGAGTTTGGGTACTCAAATAGACTAATAGAACAGGTGATAAATATAGGGAAGTATTGACAACCTAAATAATTTAGTTTACAATGTAAAAAGTTAGAAATGTAAACTATGAGAACATCTAGTTTGAATAATCAAGAAGAGTGGGTAAAGATCTTAGGTAAGGGAATGGTTACTATTCCCAAAGCTTGGAGGGAAGAGTTAGGTTTAGAAGAAGGAGAGGTAGTGAGGGCTAAAAAAGAAGGCAACAAAGTTATTTTGGAGGCCCAAAATCCTGCTCCTTATAGAATCTTTTCTGATAAAGAGATTAAAGATTGGCTTGAGACAGATAAGTTGCCCTCTGGGTTGAAAAGGGAACTGGATAGAAAATTTCAACCTTCTAAAGGTGCTTAAAGTCTACCTTGATGCTTCGGTTATCATTGCTGCCCTGCTTTCATCAAGTGGAGGTTCTGCTAAGGTAATCCAGATTGCTAAGTTAGCTCATTTAGCTCTTATTACTTCCCAGAATGTAGTGGAAGAGGTTGAAGAACACTCTTTAAAGATAAAAAGGGATAAAAAGATAATTCAAAAATTTATTGCTCATTCTGGAATCCTGGTAAGGGAAAGGATTTTGCTTTCAGCAATAGAGTCTGTAGAAGGGATTGATCTTGAGGACAGGCACCTTATCGCTGGAGCCAAGCTAACTGAATGTAACTTATTAGTAACTTTAGATAAGAAACATTTACTTAAAGGGGAGGTTAAAGATTCTTTTAAACCCCTTAAAATTGTTACCCCAGGAGAGTTATTGGAGAATCTTGTTTAACCATTAATCTTTGCCTGGTATGATAATGAATGTGGATATTCTAATAGATTAATAGAACAGGTGATCAATGTAGGCAAGTCTTCTTAGGTAATTTACCCTTGCATCCTTGATGTAGCTTTATATAATGATCCCATTATGGCAGCCGAATCTTGGTTAGGAAAAACCGGACATAACTTAATCTCTACTGCTCAATTTGTCAAACCTGCCTTGAGGATAGCTCTAAGGCAACCGGTCTTTGGGAGCCTGAATCTTAGCGAGCACTGTCCCAATGACTGTTTCTGTTATTGGAAGGCACAACCTAGAGTTCCAGAAATGTCAGATGAAAAAGTTTTGCAGTTTATAAGAAAGAGAAAAAAGGAAGGTATGGTCCATGTTACTTATGTTGGAGGAGAGCCTTATATGCGACCCAAACTTCTTCAGGACGTGGTTAAAATTATGCCGTTTAATTGGGTTGTAACCTCTGGCCTCATACCCTTAAGACATTTGAAGAAAACTTCTCATTTTATTTCGGTGGATGGAGCTGATGCCGATACTCATAATAAGATTCGCGGTAAGAGAGGGCTTTATGAAAGGTTAGTTGCTAATCTTGGGGAAGCAAGAGGACAGGGTATTGACCGGCTGTATCTGCATACAGTTTTAAATGCGGCAAATGTTGACCAGTTGGAAAAAATTTTTCAGAGATGGTTAACCAACGGACTGGCTGATGGCATGTTTTTCAGTACTCACACACCAATTTCTGGGGCAAATGATGAGCATCTTCGTTTAAGCAAAGCCCAGCGTGAAGCAGTTGTGGGGCGGCTTCTAGCCTTACAAGCACAAGACTCAGACCATTTTTTAAAGATGACTCCTGAGATGATTAGGCGTTTACACCCGGATTTTACAGCTAAATTAACACCCCAAAATTGCGGTACGGCTCGTTATGTAGCTTCATATTATGGAAATGGAGGAAGAATACCTCAATGTATCTTATCTGATAAGGCGGATTGTAGTCAGTGTGGTTGTTTGGTAATGACTATGGTTTCAGCCATTAATTGTTTTCCTCCTGAACTTAATACTCTCAAATATTTAACTTTTGGGTTAAGGTTTTGACATTTGACAAGGGAGCTTTGATTTGCTAGAATTTCCCCAGTGATTTGTTCACAAAAGATGAGACTCAACGCACCTACAAGTTAAACTTCCTCGCATCAGTCTTCCTGGGTGCGGGAAGACAATTACTTCAGCGTTGTATCACTCAAAATATTTAAGTTAATAATTGAATTGAGCGCGAGTTGGGCCCGTAGTTCACCTGGTAGAACGTGTCATTTGCAATGACAAGGTAAGCGGTTCGAGCCCGCTCGGGTCCACACTAGGACTTGTATTTAGATTAGGTGACTTAAAGTTTAAGTTACTTAATCTAGGTAAAAGAGCAAAAGCCTAGCTTGTACTTTGAAATGTGAATACGATTAATGTATGAAGGCCAAATTTAGCCCCGATTTATCGGGGCAGATAGCCAAAAATTACTCAACACAAAAGCATGCGGTGGATGCCTTGGTCGAAAGTACCGATGAAGGACGTACAAGGCAACGATATTCTGCGGGGAGCTGCCTAGAAGCTTTGATCCGCAGGTTTCCGAATGGAGCAATCCATCCTTTTAGGATACCGTTAAGTAAATTCATAGCTTAACGGAGGGTACGCGCTGAACTGAAACATCTAAGTAAGCGCAGGAAAAGAAATCAACAGAGATTCCCTTAGTAGTGGCGAGCGAAAAGGGAAGAGCCCAAACCATTAGTCCCTATTTTGAGCAATCAGAATATACTTTTGGGGTTGCGAGGCGGCAGTAGCGAGTAGCAAGGATAACTGAAAAGACTGGAAAGTCTTGTCAAAGAGGGTGATAACCCCGTAAGTGAAATCTAAACTACCGTGGCCGGTTCCTCAAGTAGCCCGAGACACGTGTAATCTCGGGTGAATCTGCGAAGACCTCTTCGTAAGGCTAAATATACTTTCGGACCGATAGTGAACTAGTACCGTGAGGGAAAGGTGAAAAGAAGAGCGAAACGCTCAGTGAAATAGTACCTGAAACCGTATGTTGTCAAGCTGTGAAACTTGTGCATGGCACAAGAAATTTCAATAACCAATAACCAATAACCAAATAAAAATTTTGGTGATTGGAATTTTGAATTTGGAGCTTCTTGCGCTGTGCGCAAGGATCGCGTGCTTATTGAAGAATGAACCGGTGAGTTATTTTGTACTTCAAGTCTAAGTGCTAAAAGGCAAATAGG
>JAUSJM010000002.1 GCA_030647265.1 bacterium | reverse complement strand
CAGCAACCTCTCAGTTTTAGTTAATTTTCTATGTTTACCCAAACTAATTATTCACCTCCTGACTACCTTAGGAAGTGAATTTTAATCTACCAGGGGGTTGCAATCGTTTTTAGAACTTGCGACTTATTAAAAATAATACTGTTACAAATTGTGGAGACGGCGTTTATGTTGATCCAAAATCAAACGCTGTATCAGTTGGCAATGCTTTTGTACCCGCTCCAGAAGGAAGCCTTCGCGAGTGGCGTTATGGTAGTTATGTAATTCCAATTTTTGGGGATCCAAAATAGGAAAGTACACTCTTATGCCAAAAACTAAATTAGGCAAAATGGTCAGTTGGACTAATCATGGCCTTCTTTATAAAGAAAAGACCTCTCTATCCCCCCGCCCTACTCTTATTAACTCCATTTATGTTCTTCATAGCTAATGACCGTGTTGAAATCCCATTTCGATATGGATCAAACATAGAACTTGATCTACCCACGCTCAAGGAATTCCTTGCATCTGATAGAAAAAAAGTGGTTGATTCCCCCCTTTTTATTTCAGCTATAATGTAAAAAGGACTGGAATAATTTAAAAGGGAGTATGCTGAAAAAAAATCTTGTGAAATTGGGTGTTTTTACTCTCATAATAATATGGTTTCTATTGGGAGTTCGAGAAGCTTATGCTGCAGTGGGGGTTCAACATAACTGGGCATGGGGTCTAGATAGTGTGGCAAGCTCCACCATGCAGACAAGATCAAATACAGGAAATGACGTCAAAATAGCTATAAAAGTCGGCGCCTCACACGGTTCTGATATGGATCCGATTTTACGGCTTCAGATAGTTAACTCCGCTGCACTTAATTCTGGTAATACCCTCCAGCTTTATTTTACTGACTGTACAGGAGGGGTTTTAAAAACCTGTGCTGCAAGATCCATCGGTACTGATCCGGCAACACAGTGGGTGTTGGTAGAGAAACAAGGTGGCACTACTACAGGTCTTTTTCGCATGAGGGAAGCCGATAACGCTTCAGTTGTTTCTGGTGCCCAACATTCCGGTCTAGTTGGAGTAACAGAACATAACCCAACCGCTGGCGCTTGGGCAGAAGGTTCTACTTCGAGTCCTAACACCACTGCTTCATTCACCTCATCAAGCTGGCCCGCCCATGATTTTTCCTTCAAGTATTACGGTTCAGCTCCAACCCAGTTAAAGAATTACATCTTTGCCGCAGGATATAACAGTACCTTACCCAGTTGGTCAGGCATGCACAGTTCAACCGGGGCACTTTTAGATATAATCCCCGCTAACTGGACCGGTTCGGCCATCGCACAACAAGGTGCGGCCATTACCGGTACCACTACCGCCACGGTGACTCACATTTTTGCTGATGACTCAGACACCGATTCCACCACCACTGTTTCATACTCCACTACTGAAAGCGGTACATATACCACACCCGCAGGTTGCGATGCCATAACTGGCGGATACAACGCGGCAACTCTTCAAGACGGCACCTCGGCTCATAAGAGAACTTGCGATATTACCGGTCTTTCCGCCAATACAATCTACTTTTTTAAAGTTACGCATACTGATGCAGATGGCGTTTCTGGTTCATCTACCAAGCTATTAGGTCCCTTCTATACCGATCAAACCAAAGCCGCTGTTCATATGCACGCGGCAACAAAAGACGCTAACGATACATCCACTGATGATGAAGGAGATTTAAAAGAAGACGACGCCGGTACTTTTGCGACCTCTGTTACCGCCGGTGACGGGCAGTTTACCCTACAGAGAACAATCGGCAGAATGCAGGTAGATTCCTTCACGCCGATTATTCCTGCAAACGCCACATTAAACAGCGTCGAGCTAAGATACCAATGGGCAATGAGTAATACTCCTGAAACCGCCCAAAAACTTTATATCGCATCTGCCGGCACTGAACCGGCGCTTTGTGCCTCAGACGGCTCCGGCGGCACAAACTGGAACTTGTTAGAAACTCTGCCAAATTCTTCCTCTGATTGGATAGCAGAAAGGTCGGTGGCTCTTAGTGGGTATACCCTTTCACAACTGGAAACTGTTGATGTCTGTCTTTCCAACACCAACAACTCAGGCTCTGCAGCTTCTGATGCGGTTGGTTTTGATTTTTTGACCATTATCCCGGTTTTTACACCACCAGCTTCCGGCGCTGGTGCTCCCACCGCGGTTACGGACGAGGCTAATAATACCACACCAACGCAAACGCAACTCAACGCTACTTTAAATACTCAAGGTATCAGCGGTCTAGCCTATTTTGAGTACGGAACCACGGGTTCTTATGGTTCATACTCTCCGGATTCCACAGGTGAGTATATCTACAACAGTGTATTTGATCATGGCATTGCTGATCAGGCATATTTTCGAACTATAACCGGGCTCACGGGTGGTACTCTCTACCATTACCGGGTTTGTCTTAAAGCTCCGCCAACTGCAACAGCAATTTGTGGAGCTGACCAGACTGTTACCACGTCTGCATCCGTGTCAATATCAATCACCTCCGACGGTGTTATTACCTATGGTACGCTGCCCGTTGGAACAAGCCAGGATACAACTCCCACAACAGGATACAATGATACTCAAACAGCTAAGAATAATGGAGGTGTGACAGAAAACTTCAACATTAAAACCAGCAACGCCACAGGTGGCACCCAATGGACTTTAGGAGCAGCACCTGGAACAGATGTCTTTGCCCACGAATTTTCTACTAATGGTGGAACCGGGTGGACAGCATTTACTACTGCCGACAGTTATCAAACACTTGCTACCGGTATTACTGCAAATAGCACTCAAAATTTTGATCTAAGGATTACTGTTCCTACAACCTCTTCTGACTATCAGCAGAAAACTATTACGGTCACGGTCCAAGCTGTGGCACAGTAAGACAGCCACCGGCTCGACTTGACAAACGGTAAACCTTTTGAAATACTCAAATTAGATGAAAAAGAAAAAGTTCAATTCTGCAAAAAACAGCCTCTTTTTTGTACTGTTATCTCTAGTAATAGTTTCAACCATCTTTACAGGAGTGGCGATGGCGGCCTCAACAGCCAGTGTAACTGCTACTGTGACTGTCCAAAGTATTTCTGTGACAGCAACTGATGGAACAGTGGCTTTCGGAACATTGGCAGCTAACAGTTCCACTGGTACTAATGGTTCTGATACTCAAACAGCGACTAATAACGGAAACATTACTGAAAACCTCAATATTAAAGGGCAAAACAGCGCTAACTGGACACTGGCGGCAACTGCGGGAAGCGATCAATACGTACTTCAATTTTGTACCGCAACCTGTACTACTCCTCCAACCAACTATACTGCACTAACCACAAGCTACCAGACTTTAGCAACAAGCGTAGCAGCAAGCGGTACCCAGACTTTTGACCTATACATTACCACACCTAACCCTTCTACTGTGTATACTCAACAATCTGTTGACGTGACTGTTCAAGCAGTAGCCCCATAATTTTTCTGTTGTACGCTCCTGTTTTTATGCTGTATACTGAAAACAGTGAAAAAAATTATTTTTGCCCTTATTTTTGTAGCCTTAATTCTCCCAAATGCTGTTTTTGCTAGAATTGGGGTTGGCGTTGGGACAGGTAAAATCCAGGTTGAAGATAAATTAAAGCCCGGGATAATCTATGAACTGCCATCTCTAATAGTGGTAAATACCGGAGACGAGGGGTCGGATTATGAAGTTAATGTCTCCTATCATGAGAAGCAACCGCAACTTCGACCTCCTCAAAACTGGTTTATTTTTTCTCCCCAGAAATTTCATTTAGAGCCCGGCGAAACTCAAGTAGTAACGATTAAATTAAATTTGCCCGTTAGAGCAGAACCCGGTGATTATTTTGCTTATCTGGAAGGTCATCCATTTTTAAAAAGCGTTTCTGGTAATACTACAATTGGTATAGCGGCAGCAGCCAAGCTCTACTTCAAAGTTGTCCCAGGAAATTTTCTGGAAGGGATTTATTATAAAATTATCTCTTTTTGGAAAATCTATTCTCCTTGGCCACAGAGGCTTTTTATTTTATTGGTCATAGGAATAGCTTATCTTTGGGTTCGGAAACACTTTAACATCCAAATTGGTCTGAAGAAGCCGGGAGTGACAAGTCCCGAACATCATACCAAAAGTTCTTTAAGGCCCCTTCGCAGACTGCCCAGGAGAGAAGGATTTTTACAAAGACAAAATAAGTCAAGCTTTTCTGTTTCAGAGAATAAATCAGATAAAGATGAAAGTGAATAAAAAAATATTTTTACTTTTAGTGCTGTTTTTCTCGGTATTTCTAATACCGTTTTCATTTAATGTAAAAGATACAGAAGCTGGTTCTACAAGCAGTGTTAATACAACAGTTAAAGTAGGTGTTTGTGGAAATGGCATAGCTGATAATGGAGAAGATTGCGATAATGGGGATTTACAAGGAGAAACCTGCACTAGTTTAGGGTATTCCGGCGGCGATTTAGTCTGCGATATTAGTTGTAGTTTCGACACCTCTTCCTGTACTGTTCCTACAATTGATTCTGCTGATACCCCGCCTGAAGATGTGACCTCCATTCTTCCCGCAGGGTATTTTACTATCCCCCTAACAGCCAGCATTATCTCCACACCCTCTTTAACTACCACCGCTGAACTGACTATTAATATTCCAAGTAGTGGTGGCACCAGCAGCATTGTGCTGCCCCAAAACACGGTGATTACCAAAAGCGATGAAACTAATCTTGACCCTACAACACTTACCGCTTCGAGTGTAACTACAAGTTCTTTATCTGGATTTTCTCAAGGGGTTACGGTTGACGGAGCACTGCAATGGGGAATTTCAGGTACCAGCTTAAGTTTTAGTGAACTGATTACTTTAAACATTTTTGTAGGTACCTCTTTAAATGGTCAAACGTTAAACATTGTCAGGTCAACAAGTGCAAGCTCGAGTTGGACAAGTGATGGTATTGTTTCTCCGGCTACCTGTACAGTTTCAGCAGGACTGTGTAGTTTTCAAGCCACTAAAGCCTCTTATTATGCCACCACCAGAACCATCAGTTCTTCTACTAACTCGTTGAGCAGTGCTTCGGCACCTTCTTGCGACGAGATTCCCCCCGGACTTCGCCCACCCTGGCTTTACGGAGCAAGAAGTCAGGGCCCATCTTCCGTACTTTTATACTTTACCGAAGCAGCCAGTCCGGTAGATAAATATTTTTTGCAATATGGGCTAACGTCTAATAATTACCAATATGGAATCCAAGATCTTGGTATCAACTCTCAAGGCCCAATGACATTTCTTGTTGGGTCATTATCTCCTGATACAACTTATTATTTTAGGATTAGGGGCGGGCATGGTTGCGCAAGCGGGCCTTGGTCAAATGAGATATCGGCAAAAACCAAACAGAGCCTACCTATCCGTCAACTGGTTATTACTTCTTCAGAGTTGATACCTCAGCCCAGTGAGAAAACAGCTCAACCTAGTGATAAAACACCCGCAGTACATGGTTACTACGTCAGGGTTAAAGTCACAGATCCCAACAAAAATCCAATTGAGGGAGCCAAAGTGATCATTCAATCAAAAATTCAGGAAGTGATCACCAACAAAGACGGAATTGCGGAATTTAGGAATATAGAAGCTGGAGATCACAAAGTCATTATTGTCTACCATAACTCTGAAGGCGAGCAAACTGTTAATTTAACCGGAGATGTTAAAGAGTTTGATCTTAATGTTTCCGTGAGGCCTCAAAATATCTTATTTACCTTACCAGTCTTGGAAATAACAGGGGCCCTTGTTTTAATCAACCTGATCTTTTTAATTATTCTGATAAAGACTAGAAAACTGATAAAGATTAAAAGAGATCATTAGATTAGGTGCAGAATGTGAGAAGAAATTGTATAAGGAAAAATTTACATAGAAAAAGGAAGGGGAGAATGGTCAAAGAAGTTCCTTCGTTCTTTTTGCTGATAATCTAGAAAGGAAAGGTTGATGAAAAACCTAACCCGCTTTATCTTAAAAAAATATCAGCAGATGTCAGGAGATAAAAAAATTCATTTAGGGATGAGACTCTCTAAAGCTGCGCGGGAGGTCAGAAAAGCAGGTCTCCGGGCCACAGGAGTTTAGAATTGGGAAAATATTTTAAGGAGTTAGAAGAGATTGATTTAAATGAACACCTTTAGGAAGAGGTTAGTTCAATTTGGACATCGTCAATGGCATCAACAATAAAAGAGGTAAGAACAGTTTTCCTAGCAGAAATCTCTTCCATGTTTTTATATTGTTCAGTAAAAAGAGCCCAATTACAAGTGTTTTTAGAGTCCCTGTCTTAAACTAGTCTTTAATATTAAAGAAACAAATTGGCTTCGTTTGTAGTGCCAATAATAATTTCTGTCATTTATATCTCCTTTCGGGCTTTGTCGTGTAGGGCAGCCAGGCCAGCAAGTAAGGTTAACTGTTGGGCTGGGGAATCAACATTATGGCAAGCCAACTCATAGCCATACCCTCTATCAATACCGTTTATGGCCTGATGATCAGGATGTAAACCGGAAGCATTGCCAGGACAATCCATCATTAAAGCCCCATCTTCTCTAATGATCATTTGAAAGCAGTATTCGTCTAAGTCTTTGAGTCCAAACATCTGATCATAAGTTGCCATCATGGCTCTAGTTACCTCCGGGAGAGTGTTAGAACCCGCATAGCGTGATAACCATTGGCGAAGAGGGAAACTTACCTCTGCTCCCAGAGATCCCCCATGCATATCTTTCTGAGTAATGGTTTGAAAAGTTAACAATTGAGGGAACAAGGTCGAGGTATCCTTTTCACTTAATCTTAGTAAGACAGTGAAGGCTGTTAAGCTTGCCGAAGCAGTATAGGCTTGGTGCCAATCCATTTCATAGCCCTTCCCGCTACCCTCGCACCTTAAACACTCCCAATCCCGAAGATCATCTTGGCCTGATCCTCCACACCATTGGCATTCCTGGTCAGTGATCCTCTTTATTTGGGGAACGGCTAGAGCAAACTCAGTAAAGCCATCTTTTTTACCTTGATTTTTTAAAGCTTCTTCGAAACCGATATGGCCTTGAAAATCACCACTAAAGTTACCCAAATCTAAATCTTGGGCTAGAGCTCTAATAATAGGTGAATTCGGCGTCATTTGATAGGCATTTTCGATAAAGTCCTCGTGGATCCTTAAGACAAGGGTGGGGCCACTTTCTATCCAAGATAACTCATACCAGCAAGGAAGATCTCTCAGGGAAATATCCCTGATTTCTGAGGTTTTTCTTTCTCCCATGATTTGGATTATAACATGCGCTTTTGGGGAGATTAAACTTTTTCTAAAGTGTTAAACTAAATTTATGCTTGGACTTTTTAAACCGGTGGTAGGAGCTGAAAGACATAAATATGGTAATAGCTTAAGGGATGTTATCTTGGGAGGACAGGATGGGTTGGTCAATGTTTTAGGAGTAGTCTTGGGAGTTTCTGCTGCTACCTCGGAAAAACCTATTATTTTAGCAGCAGCTCTGGCTGCCACCTTTGCTGAATCTGTTTCTATGGGAGCTGTAGCCTATACCTCCTTTCTATCAGAAAGAGACCATTATCAAAAGGAACTCCAAAACGAGTTATGGGAGATAAAACATATCCCAGAAAAAGAGAAGGAAGAAATTAGAGAGATCTACTCGGCTAAAGGTTTTAAGGGCCAGCTTTTAGAGGAGATTGTAGATACTATCTGTGCTGATGAAAAAACTTGGGTCAATATTATGATGAGTGAAGAGCTTCACCTTTCTCCTGTAGAGACTAAAACAGTTTATAAACTTCCGCGGACTAACAGTCCGCGGTTTTCTCCTCAAGTTTACATCCGCTTCGTTCCTCACACCGCGGAAGTGTGTAACCTTACTTCGTCTACATCTCCTCTCTGAAAGCGAGGAGTTTTGACGGAGCGGTTATAAAATTGCTTGGACAGTAGGGCTAGCTGCTTTAATCGGTTCTTTAATCCCCCTACTGCCCTTTATTTTCTTATCTCATAACCTGGCTTTTTTAATGGCCATAGCTATTAGTGGTCTGGCTCTATTTGCCATTGGAGCTTATCAGGCAGTTTCTTTGGTAGGGAACTGGAAAAGAAGTGGGATTCAAATGGTAGTCATTGGTATCGGGGCAGCAATAATAGGTTTCCTTATTGCCAGACTCTTCAATGTCTCGGGCTAACTTTGCTATACTTAACTTAAGTTTTCTATGACAGAAGAGGTTGGCAAAGAAATTATAATTCCTAGATCACTTTTGGGGACTTCCCAAACATCTGCCACCCATCATTTTTGGAGAACCCATAAATTCCATCCCCACAAGTTTACTATGGCAGAGATGATTTTAGGAGGGCAGGATGGGTTGGTGAATGTTTTAGGAGTGACCTTAGGGGTGGCAGCAGTCACTGTTTCTTCAAATGTGGTTTTGGTGGTAGGTTTGGCAGCAGCCTTTGCTGAGAGTATCTCTCTGGCTGCAGTAGCTTATACCTCCAAGGTGGCTGAGGCTGATTCCTACCAGGCGGCGTTGAGGCTGGAGAGGAAAAGAATTGAGCAATTTCCGGAGAGGGAAAGAGAGGAGATCTCTCTGCTGTTTCAAAGTTACGGCTTTAAAGGAGAGTTGTTGGAGAAAGTGGTGGAGACTTTAACTTCCAATAAAAGGGCTTGGCTAAAAGTGGCCATGGATGAGGAGCTGGAAGTTGAGCCGGTGAGGAGAAAAGATATCCTCGGCCAAGGAGTGTGGGTAGGTATCTTTGCCCTTCTTGGTTCTTTACTACCCCTGTCTCCATTTTTCTTTCTCCCTATCCAAGTAGCGCTTTTTTTCTCCGTGGTGCTGGCTGCTGTTACCTTGTTTGCTGTCGGTTTTTATAAAGCCAAGACCACACTGAGGAAGAAATTTATCAGTGAAGGTTTACGGATGATGATGATCGGCATGCTGGCCGCTTTTACAGGATACATCATTGGTTTGATCTTTTCTCTCCAATCCGCAGTTGGGCTCTTGTGAAAAGGAAGGAGTCTTTTGTAGAATAGGGAAGATCTTCTGCTCAAGAGGAGGTGAGTCTATGAGCCGTAATGTAACAGTTTTGGTAATCGTGCTGGTTATTATTTTAATTGCCGGATATTTGCTTTGGCTCCGGGGAAGGTTCCAGCAAAATATTGTTGCCCCAACTCCTACGCCTACACCGGAGGTAACCTTGACTCCTACCCCCACCATTGTAGAAGCAAGTCCTTCCGCTACCGCCAGTCCCAGTGCCAAACCAACCGTTACTCCTAAGGTTACCAGGACTGCCACCCCCACTCCCAGACCTACAGTAACAGGAGGAGTAACCAGGTAAGCATGGAGGAAAAACAAGAGAAGGTAGTGATCATCGGTTCCGGACCGGCAGGTTTAACTGCTGCCATTTATACTGCCCGGGGAAACTTATCTCCCCTGGTAGTTGCCGGACGTACCCCTGGTGGCCAACCAATGCTCACTACAGATGTTGATGATTACCCCGGGTTTCCTCAGGGCGTTCAGGGTCCGGAGTTGATGGGGTACTTTCGGTCTCAAGCGGAGCGTTTTGGGGCCCGGTTTCTCTCTGAAGACGCGGTGACGGTGGACTTTAGTAAATACCCCTTTGAAATTGAAACAGAAAACTCTAAGGTTTTAACGGAGGCGGTGATTGTGGCCTCCGGGGCTTCTCCTATGTGGCTTGGGCTTCCTTCTGAGCAGCGTTTAATAGGTAGAGGCGTTTCTGTTTGTGCTACCTGTGACGGCCCGTTTTTTAAAGATAAAGAAATTATTATTGTCGGTGGTGGGGATACCGCTATGCGGGAGGCCCAACACCTTTCTAAATATGCCAAACTGGTGACTATCGTTCATCGCCGGGAGACTTTTCGGGCTCAGGATGCTCTTCAAGAACTTGTAAAATCCAAGCCCAACATTAAGTTTTTGTTTAACTCGGTGGTGGAGGAAGTCTTGGGAGATGAAAAAGTAACCGGGGTGAAATTAAAAAACACCGTTTCGGGAGAAGTCTCTGAGATGTCAATAGACGGAATCTTTATAGCCATCGGCTATAAACCAAATACCGATATCTTCCAGGGGAAGTTGGAGCTTGATGAAAGAGGCTACATTGTGCTAAAAGATGAGACCAGAAGTTCGGTAGAGGGGGTCTTTGTAGCCGGGGATGCGGCAGACTATCGTTACCGGCAGGTGATTGTGGCCGGTGGCTCCGGAGCCAAAGCTGCTTTAGATGTAGAAGAATACCTGGATAAAATTAAAAATTAAGACTCCTTGCTGTTTTTATTTCAGGTATAATACTCATATGAGTAATGATGCTGTCCAGAAGGAAATTCCCCAGATTCAGCCTGCTGTTCCTCCATCTGACGAACTACACCAAAATGTGGCTGATCAGCTAAGTGAGGTAGTGGGAACAAAGATTAACCCTTCATCTCTTCGTCCTCCTAATGAAGAAGGCAGACTTCTTAATATTAATGTAGAAGGAGGAATATCAGGAAAGCAAAGTCAGAAGAACTGGGGGGATCATCTGGATGATATCGGCCAGAGAGCTGGTAATGAGGTGAGGGCTATTACCGGAGAAAGTCAGGTGCGAACAATGCCCAGCAGTACCCCCTTGGAGATAAAAAGAGAGAAGGTTGGGGAGCAAAGAGCCTTCCAGGAAGAAAGGAAGGCAGCTTAATGGAAGTTGGAACTACAACCGGTACCCCCGATATTTTAAATCTTGTCTGGATAATCTTTGCCATGTTTATTTTAGGGGGAGTACTTCTTTTAGTGGGGATTTATTTTGGAAGGTACTTTTTGGCCTGGTACCGGGGAAAGGATCGGGAAAAGTATTCTTTGGAATCAGTGTTATTACAGGTGAATGTCCCCCGGGATAACGAAATTAAGATTGATGCCACCGAGCAACTCTTCTCTGCCCTCTATTCAGTAAAAAAAGCGACCGGTTTTTTAAACCTCAAGCCTCAATCTCACATCTCTTTTGAAATTGTGGCCTTGCATGAATCTATTAAATTTTTCATCTCTGTCCATAAATCCCTGCAGGATTTGGTAGAAAAACAAATTCACGGAGCTTATCCCGATGCTGAGATCAAAGTTGTTCCCGAGTACAATATCTTTTCGGAAAACGGCCAAACGGCTTATGCCATGTATGGCCTAAGAAGCCAGGACTTTTTCCCCATTAAAACTTATCGTGATTTACCTACCGATCCACTGTCTGCTTTGACTTCGGCGCTTGCCAAGATGCAACCGGATGAGGGGGCGGTGGTGCAGCTGGTTCTTTCTCCCTCGGCTGGGAAGTGGAAAGATATTGCCAAAAAGTGGTTGAAAAAGGAAAAAGATCCGGGGAAGCCTGAGGGCCCTCCTAAACCTCCCCCAGATGCCAAACAACTGGAAGCGGTAGAAAATAAAATTGCCAAGTCCGGCTTTAATGTGGCTTTAAGGGTGGTTACCTCCTCCAGTTCCAAAGACAGTGCTAAGGCTCATCTGTCCAACATCAAAGCTGCCTTAGAACAGTTTAACGGCCCCTACAACGGTTTTTCCGGGATGAAGGTTGGTTCAGAAAAAGGCTTTATGACTGATTTTATCTACCGTTATATGCCGATGTTTTCCAAAACCCCAGTACTCACTCCAGACGAGATTGCTTCGATCTATCATTTTCCCAGTAAAGCGGTGACCACTCCTCATATCTCCTGGCTGCCGGCCCGTTCTGCCCCGGCCTCAGAAAAAATTCCTACCTCTGGTCTTTATTTGGGCAAGTCAATTTTCCGGGGGACAGAGAGACCAGTTTATGTGAGTGAAGAAGACCGGCAAAGACACATGTACATCATCGGCCGTACCGGTACCGGTAAAACCGCCCTTTTAAAAACTTTAATGCTGCAAGACATCATGGCCGGGAAAGGTTTGGCCTTTATTGATCCTCACGGTGATGCCGCTGAGGAGATGCTCTCTTTGATCCCTCCCAATAGAGCTCAGGATGTGATCTATTTTGATCCGGGAGATTTAACTCGGCCTATGGGTATGAACATGCTGGAGGCCAACACTGAAGATGAAAAGCATTTTATTACCAGTGAAATTATAGGTTTGATGTACAAGCTTTATGATCCTAATAAGACCGGTATCATTGGACCGCGGTTTGAACACGGTGTAAGGAATGCCATGCTCACCGTCATGGCAGTACCGGGTAATACCTTTGTAGAGGTGATGAGGATTATGCAGGACCCGGTGTTTGTGCAAGAGCTTTTACCCCATGTGACTGATCCGGTGGTCAAACGTTACTGGACCGATCAAATTGCCCACACCGCTGACTTTCATAAATCGGAGGTTTTAGATTACACCGTTTCCAAGTTCGGTAGGTTTGTGACCAACCGGATGATGAGAAATATTATTGGCCAAGGCAAGTCCTCTTTTAATCTAAGGCAGATTATGGATCAGGGAAAAATCTTAATTGTGAACTTATCAAAAGGTCGGATGGGGGAGGAAAACTCCAACTTCTTGGGGCTGGTGCTGGTCCCGAAGATCCTAGCCGCTGCCATGTCTCGGGCCAATATGCCGGAAGAGCAAAGGCGTCCCTTTTATCTTTATGTTGATGAGTTTCAAAACTTTGCCACTGACACCTTTGCCAGTATTTTGTCTGAGGCTCGAAAGTATAGGCTTAATCTGATTGTGGCCAACCAGTATATCGGCCAGATGCCGGAGGATATTAAAAATGCTATTTTTGGAAACGTGGGGACACAAATTTCTTTCCGGGTAGGTGTGACTGATGCAAACTTCTTACAGCATGAGTTTTCTCCGGTCTTTTCAGAGCAGGATTTAGTCAATATTGAGGCTTGGCATGTTTACATGAAGACCCAGGTCCATGGTGAACCGGTGCCGCCTTTTTCCATGAAGGTTTCCATTGATTTTAATGCCTGGAATGCCATGAAAAAGCCGGAGATTGCTCAAGCTATCAAAGAACTTTCCAGGCTTACTTACGGTCGGGATTTAGTTGAGGTAGAAGCAGAAATTATCAGGAGATCTAAACTATAATGTCCAATATTGCCAATATCCTTTATCTTTTTATCGCTGTTTTTGGAGTCTTAACCTTTTTATTTAATGCCTACAAAAGCTTTCCGCGTCTGCCTTGGGATATTTGGATTGATAAATCAGGAGTGAGGTTTTGTTTGCCCTTTATTACTTCTTTAGTAATTTCTGGCTTTTTAACCCTTCTTTTTAATTTCTTTAGAAAGTAACCCTCTCTTGTGCTAAAATACAACTGCTTGGGCGGATGGCGCAATGGTAGCGCGGGATTCTTATACAATCTTGGTTCCAGGTTCGAGTCCTGGTCCGCCCACTAATTAGAATTTTTGATTCAAATTTAAAGTTCTTCTAGCTTTATTTTGTCTTCTGAGGTTCTAGCAGGAACATATTGGAGGTATCTTTCAGTAGTAGAAACTCTTTTATGACCGGCAAGCTTGGAAACTAAAGTTAAAGAGATCCCTGATTGCAGCTGATGGGCTACCCAGGTATGCCTTAAATCGTTAACTTTGGCTCCTTTAATTCCACCCAGTCTAAAGTATCTATCAATGGCAGTTCTAATATTTCTTACCAGCAAGGGTCTGCCAGTTTTGGTGATAAAAAGAGATTTGTTCTGGGTTTTAGGCCTGATTTCCAGATATTTTTTTAAAGCTTCAGCAGCAGGTTTGTTTAAAGGAATAGTTCTTTCTACTGCTCCCTCTCCGGGACGAACATGAACAGTGGGGTTTTCCTCTTCCAAGTTAACATCTTCAACATTAATTTTGGCTAGCTCACCGATTCTTACCCCTGTTTGTAAAAGCAGCTCGATAATAGCTGACATCCTGATATCACCTCGGGCCGCATCCCTTAAAGCCCGGTATTCTAACTTAGATAAAATTCTGGGGGGTTTATTTTCAAAGCTGGGATGTTCCAAAGCTGAAGCTGGATCTGAATCTATTAACCTTAATGATTTTAAGAATTTAAAGAAGGTTTTAGTAGAGTTTGTTTTTCGGGAGATGGATTTGGGGGTGTAGCTTTCCTTAGCCAGTTTTTCCATAAAGGCCTGAAGAAGTTCAGTGGTGGCCCCGCTAGTTTCTTCCACACCCTGCTCTTTTAGATAATCTATAAGTTGCTCAATATCCTTAGCATAAGCTAAGATGGTAGCAGAAGAACGGCTCTTTTCTTTTAAGAAGTTAATGAATTGTTGTCTTGAATCACTTAAATTTGCCATAATTAATGATAAACAATCTACTGCAACTGAATCAATTGCAATGTAATTATATCATACCTATAGGATAACTGTAAAGGAGGGAAATGGTTAAAAAGTTCTTCTTTATCTTGTTAGTAGTATTATTACTGGGCTTTCTTTATAGTGCTGGAGGGCAAATCTATAGTTCTCTCCAAGCTGATAAAAGATTAGAGGGGGAGATAGAAGATTTAGCCAAGCTTCAGAAACACAACAGTGAGCTGAAAAAAAGGTTAGCTGAAGTTCAGGGAATTTCTTTTGTGGAAGAACAGGCTAGGAATAAATTAAATTTTTCCAGGCCAGGGGAAACAGTGGTAATTATTCCTCCAGAGGAGATAGATAAGATTTTAAGCTTAGAAAACCCGGTTCCAGAGATCAAACTCCCTAACTGGCAAGGCTGGTTAAAGTTATTTTGGAAGTAAAAAACCCACCTCATTCTCCAAGTGCTTGCACTGAGCGAACGAAGCCAAGTCTGACTTGGCGAAGTGAGTCGAAGTGTTGCGGGGGTTGGATGTTGAAAAGTCAACAATCCTTCGGCAAGCTCAGGATTGAGCGAACCCTCTTACCACTGTGTGGAGCGGGGATTCTCGGTCCAATACCCAGAACAAACAAAAAGCCTCCCCGAAGGGAGGACTTTTTCTTTGGTTGCGGGGGTTGGATTCGAACCAACGACCTTGGGATTATGAGCCCCACGAGCTACCGCTGCTCTACCCCGCGAAGCTATTATACACTTCTGTTACAATAAATCCAATGTGGTTTGTTTATGTTCTTTTATGTGAGGATGGAAGTTTTTATACAGGAATTTCAAATAATATCGAGAAAAGATTTGCAGATCATAAAAATGGTATGGGTGGATATTACACCAGATCACACAAACCAATCGAATTGGTCTATTCTGAAAAGTTACCCACTCAAAGTGATGCTTTAAAAAGAGAAATGCAAATTAAAAGTTGGAGGAGAGCAAAGAAAATTAGGGTCCTCAACCTTGCCTTTAAATGATTGAGTCTTCATCCAGCCCGGCACAAAACTTTCTAAAGACTTCTTAATTTGGTAGAATTGCTCTACGGTATCAAGTTTAACTTGGTAGCCACGTTTGACGTGGCAGGGTAGCTCAGCTAGTTAGAGCACGGCACTCATAACGCCGAGGTCGTGGGCGCGCACCCCACCCCTGCTACTATTTTTAACCTATGACAGATTCTATTAATATCAAAATTGGTGGTAAAGCAGGAGAGGGGATTAAAACCACCGGTTTAATTTTAGCCAAAGCTTTATCCAGGCTGGGGTTTTCCCTCTTTGCTTATGATGAGTACCCATCCCTAATCAAGGGGGGGCATAACACTTACCAAATCTATTTTGGGGGAGAAGAGGTTTCTTCCCAACACCAAAAGCTGGATTTTTTAATAGCTTTTGATGAACAAACCCTCACTCTCCACCAAGAAGAATTAAAATCAGGAGCCAAGGTTTTATTTGACCCGGAGTCTTTTGAAGCTCCTAAGATGGAAGAAGTAGAATTGTTACCAATCCCTTGGAAAAAGATAGCTTTGGAAAACGCTGGTTCTGCTCAAGCTTTTAATATGGTGGCCTTGGGGGCAGTAGTAGCCCTTTTGGGATTATCAGCAAATTCTTTATATGAAGTGATCACAGATGTTTTTGGGAGTAAAGGTGAAAAAGTAGGCCAGACAAATAGAAAAGCTGCTGAGGATGGAGCCTCTTTGGTGAGGGAAAACTTAAACAATTTTATCCAGGCTGTAGATTTACCCCTAAAAGCTTCTCAGATTGTGGTTTCCGGAAACGAAGCGATCGGGGCAGCTTCTATTGCCTCGGGGATGAAATACTTTGCCGCATATCCCATGACTCCCGTTTCTTCTTTATTTCATTTTCTAGCTGATAATGCTGCCTCTTACAACTTTGTGTCTCACCATGTGGAGAGTGAGGTGGCAGCTATTAATACCTTGATTGGAGCCTCGGTTGCTGGGGTAAGGGCCATGACTGCTACTTCGGGCGGTGGTTTTTCTTTGATGGTGGAGGGTTTGGGGATGACTGGGGTGGCGGAGATTCCCGCTGTGGTGGTATTAGGGATGCGTCCCGGCCCGGCTACCGGCATGCCTACCTGGACCGGACAGGGAGACTTAAGATTTGCCCTCCATGCTTCCCAGGATGAGTTTCCCCGGGTAGTACTGGCACCCGGAAACCCTTGGGAGGCTTTTGAACTTACCAAAAAAGCTTTTCTGTTGGCCGAAAAGTACCAACTGCCGGTGACAATTTTAACTGATAAATACCTTTGTGACAGCTGTAAAAGCGGTCCGTTTTTTCCCAGTGATCATCAAAATAAGCGTTTTGGTTTTGCTTCAGAACTAAATGGGAGCTTCCAGCGTTATGCTTTAACTTCTTCCGGCGTTTCACCCCGTCCTGTCTTAGGGCAAAAAGGTGGAGCATCCTTGACCAACAGCTATGAACATGATGAAACAGGTTTGGGGAGTGAGGAGAGTCTGGATCGGGAAAAACAGATGGGGAAAAGGTTAAAGAAGCTGGTGAGCCTCCAAGAGGACCTCTGGGAGCTTCCTCTTTTTGGTCCACCTGAGGCTGTCACTACCTTAGTGGGCTTTGGCTCTACCTTGGGTCCGGTACTGGAAGCTTTAAAGGAGCTGCCTGATACCAACTACCTTCATTTTAACTACCTTTGGCCTTTTCCTGTTTCAGCTCAGAAGCACTTAGAGAAAGCGAAGAGTCTGGTATGTCTGGAAGGTAATGCCCAAGGGCAATTAGAGGGTTTAATTAGGGAGCAAACAGGAATAAAAACGGACTATGCGCTTCGAAAATATAACGGCCGGCCCTTTTATCCGGAAGAGATTGTCGAATCTGTGAAAAATTTAAAGAGTAAATAATGGCTAAAACAGCCCCCAAAAGCTTTAATACCAAACTTTTTCCCACCTGGTGTCCCGGCTGTGGCAATTTTGGAGTTTGGGCAGCTTTAAAGAATGCCTTAAGTGAACAAGAGCTTACCCCTGATAAAGTGATGCTTGTTTATGACATTGGCTGTTCCGGTAACATGGCTGATTTTCTAAGCCCCTATGGTATTCATGCCCTTCATGGAAGAGCTATTCCCACCGCTGTGGGAGTACATTTAGCACATCATAAATTTCCAGTGCTGGCTGTAGGTGGGGATGGAGGGATCTATGGGGAAGGCGCAGAACATTTAATCAAAGCAGTAAGAGCTAACTTTGATATCACGGTTTTAGTCCATAATAACGGTTTATATTCTTTAACCACCGGTCAAAGTTCTCCTACCACGGAAAAAGGTAAGAAAACTAAAACTACACCTTTAGGGGTGATTGATCTTTCTTTTGAACCTTTAAAGACAGCTATTATGCATCAAGTAGGTTATGTAGCCCGGGGCTATGCTTTGGATATTCCTCAACTGACTAATCTGATTATAGAAGGGATGAAACATCCCGGTTTTGCCTTAATTGATGTGCTAGAGCCTTGTCTTACTTTTGATGAGGAAAAAACTCCTCTGTGGTTTAAGGAAAGAATTTATCAGTTGAGAGATATGAAGGGATTAAAGGCTGATGAAGCTTTAGAAAAACTTGATGAAGGACCTAAGAAACTGGTGACAGGGGTGCTTTACCGTTCTCGCCGTCCTGCCTATCATACCCATCTTCCTCAGCTCAAAGAAAAAACTTTGTTGGATCAGTCAATTGACAAGATAGACATCGGGGATATAGTCAAAAGCTTCCGTTAAGGACATCTGTTTCTTGACAGTTCACCTTATAGTGTGATATCTTAAACACAAGATGGATAAGTTGATCTTCAAAGGTCAATATAAGTGGCATCGTAGATACAACAGTTGAACTGTTGGTGTTTTGTGTGCCTAATCCATGAAAATTAAAATTTAATTTAAAACAAAATAAAAGCACAAGGAACCGCCAGCAGAGGCGGTTTTTTTGTGGTGAAAAAAGAGAATATGCAAAAGAAATTAATCAAGATTGGTGAGATAAGTCTTCCTACAAAGGTGGGGGATTTTACAATGCTGGTTTTTCAAAACAAAAAGAATGGTAAATTTGCCTCAGCTTTAGTATTAGGTCAGGTTTTAGGAGTGAGTGATGTTCTAGTGAGAGTACACTCTTCCTGCTTAACAGGAGATGTTTTTGGTTCCTTGCTTTGTGATTGCGGAATGCAACTAGAACAGGCTTTGAAAATGATTTTTAAGGAAGGTCGAGGAGTTCTTATTTATCTTGATCAGGAAGGAAGGGGGATTGGCTTAGGTAACAAGATTAAAGCAATGGAATTACAACAAAAAGGTTTGGATACAGTTGATGCTAATTTAGCGCTTGGATTACCAGTGGATGCTCGAACTTTTGAAGAAGCAGCTGAGATTCTCCAGGAGATACAGGTTAAGAGTGTAAAGCTTCTTACTAACAATCCACAAAAAGTGAAAGAACTTCAGGGTTTTGGGGTCAAAATTACTCAGCGAGTTTCTGTGATTACTCAAACCCCAACAATCACTCTCAAGTATCTTAAGACTAAAAAAGAAAGGATGGGACATCTATTGTCACTTTAACGATGTTAGAAATAGACGACGGCTCTATAAGTAAAATATCTGAAGCTTCAATAGTGCTTCAACAATTTGAAGGGAGAAAAGTTATGGCCTTCTCTTCTTATACCCATGCCTTTTTTGACCAGGAAACGAGAATTATAACTGGAGATCTAAGGTGGAGGAAATTTATGAAAGAATGTGGCGCTTTGGTCCCCGAGACATATCCCTTAATTTGGGAGATGAGACCTCCTGGCGGTAATGAAATTACCTTTTTGGTACCTACCCCAGATGAGATCTTTAAAACTTCTATTAAAACAAAGATTTCCATGATATGTTGGTGGGAAAAAGTTACTCCAGAACTGGCAAAAGATTTGGAGGGGAACCTCCTTTTGCGAGATAAATGGGTTTCTGTGAGGAACTTTATCTTCAAACGGGGGAGTGAGCGCTACTCCCAGGTTGTAGTTGACAAACTTTTGGAAAGGCTGGATATACTGCAAAGCTTATACGCAGAAACTTTTGTTGGCGCTGAAGGCAAGAGATTGTCGGAAATCTCGGAGGAGTTGTACCAAAAAATTACTCGTATGATTTTTGGCGAGAGTGTTGATCAGTTTCGAGTCCCTCGGGAATCTTACTTTAGCTCCTCCTTAGGTCAAGAGGCAGCAAGACGATCAGCGGCAGGTTTAAAAGATGGACGAATGGAGCCTTTGCTAAGAACCCTTAGATTGGGGAGTAGTCCAGTGTTTATCGGTAGAGAGGGAACAATCCCCTTTAGTATTAATCTTAGAGCTGGTCAAGGCTTTCTTCAGGAACAGATTAATTCTAAATCCGGACAAGTCGCAAGAATCACAGTAATGGATCTGGAAAGAATTATTGAACTCTTAGATAGGGGAGAGGTTGCTCCTGTGGGCCCAGTATTTGATGCCCTTATGCTGACAGGAGATCACGACTTGGTTATTCATGATGGAAATGACTATGGTAACCCCCAAAGAACAAGGATTCTCTTAAAAGAGCTAAGCCCATTTCGTCCAGAGCTTCCTTGTGTGAGGACAGAGTATTTGCAACTTTTCCCTGATGGGCAAAATACCTTTGCTCCGTTTCGGTTTACAGCACGTTATGGGCTACACGAAGAAGTTCCGTCTTTAGCAACGCTTTTCCTGTGGAACCTGAAATCAGGTTTTTGGGAAGAGAAATTAGAAAGAGCATGTCAAACAGGTAAAACCCAAGATGTGGATGTATCATTGGAGGTGGCAGATGTTAATTAAAAACACGGATTTTAAAAGATTGGCGGAGAGTATCGATAAATTACCTGTAATGTTCATTGCTTCGATTGAGCAACACGGCCCTTTTTTGCCTCTTGGAACAGATACTTTAATTGCGGAAGCTCTAAGTGAGAGATTAGAGCAGAGGATGGGGGATAAAGTAATTTTATTGCCAACCCTCCCTTTTGGCTGCTCAAAAGAGCATAAGGGTTTTCCTGGCACAATATCTTTAGAGTGCTCAACCTATATTTCCTTAATAAAAGAGATTACGAGTTCTATTTTTGATGTTGGGTTTGATCAGATGTTAGTTGTCTCTACTCATGGGGGGAACAATGCCGTTATGAGAGTTATTCAGAACGAATGTAACTATGGGAATAAAAAGAAGTTGGGTTTTTTGGTAGCTTTTGATGAGGAAGTTGATAAAAAGTGTCAGGAGCTTTTTGGAGGTAGTGAGATGCACGCCGGAAGTTCAGAAAGCTCAATTATTGCTGCGTTGGACCCTAAAAATGTTGGGTTTATTGGTACCAGGTCAAATCCGAAGTTTGCTCCTCATCAAGAAGGAGTTTTTAGCCTTTTTTCTACTAAGGAAATAACCCGCCTGGGAATTTTGAACTTCTCACCCAAGCTTGAGATAGATCCAGAGAAGGGTAAACAATTGTTAGAATTTATAGCAGACAATCTTGTTCAGAAACTAAAAAAATTAACTGGGAGGATGTTGAAGGATGGCTAAATTTTGGGGATTTGCTTAAAGTCCTACCCAACTATAGAATGGAGGAGAGATCTATATGACTAAAAAAAGAATTTTGACAGGAGATAGGCCAACTGGGAAGCTGCATTTAGGACACTTTGTGGGGTCCCTTTCTAACCGTGTCAAATTGCAAGATGAATATGAAGTCTTTCTTATTGTGGCCGACCTTCATACTTTAACCACTAAACCTGATAAAGAATACACCACTAAGTTAAAAGAGAATGTTTACAGCCAGGTATTAGATTACTTGGCAGTAGGGATTGACCCTCAAAAATCTACCATCTATATCCAGTCTCAGATTCCTGAAGTAGGAGAGCTGGCTGTTATCTTTGGCATGCTCACCACTGTTCCCAGGCTGGAAAGGGTTCCAACTCTCAAGGATGTGATGAAGGATGCTCATTTAACTATCCCTTCTTTTGGCCTTCTAGGTTACCCGGTGCTACAGGCTGCTGATATTCTGATGGTGAGGGCAAATTTAGTACCTGTAGGTAAAGACCAGCTCTCTCATATTGAGGTAACCCGGGAAGTAGCTCGAGATTTTAACCATACTTATGAAGCAGTTTTTCCTGAGCCGGAAAGTTTAGTGGGGGAGGTACCCACTTTGCCTGGAACAGATGGTAAGGCCAAGATGAGCAAATCAGCTGGTAATGTCATTAATCTTTCTGATTCTTCTGAAGAAGTAGAAAAAAAAGTCATGAGTATGTACACTGATCCTACCAGGATTCATCCTACTGATCCGGGGCATGTAGAGGGAAACCCGGTGTTTGTGTATCTCGATGCTTTTGGTTCTGACTCTGATCACGAACAGATAACCAAGTACAAAGAACTTTATAGGACAGGCCAAGTAGGGGATATTGAGGTTAAAAAGTACCTGGTCAAAATTCTTAATAATTTCCTGGATCCTATCAGAAAAAGGAGATTTGAATATGAAAAAAATCCTGAGTTGGTAGAAAAAATTCTTAAAGCTGGAACAAAAAAAGCTAGGTCAGAGGCCCAAAAAACCTTAGAAGAAGTTAAAAAAGCCATGAAAATTAACTACTTTGGATAATTATGATTTCTTTTGATGATTTTGCCAAAGTAGAAATGAAGGTGGGGACGATTCTGGAAGTAGAAGAGATTGAGGGTTCAGAGAAGCTGTTAAAACTGAGGGTGAATTTAGGAGAGGAACGGCCCAGACAGATTCTCTCTGGTATTAAAAAATGGTATAAGACTGAGAAGTTAGTAGGAAAGCAGTTTGTTTTTGTGACTAATCTGGAACCTAGGATGATGATGGGTTTAGAGTCTCAGGGGATGATTATGGCAGTAGGAGATACCAACCCTATTCTTTTAAAGCCAGCCTCCAAAGTTTCCCCCGGTTCAAAAGTGAGATAAACTCATAGTAGTAATAAAACCTGTTCTTGTGGACAGTGTCAACTTCCAGATGTGTGGGACATCTCCTAGTATTGGGAAGCTGGCTGTGGTACAATCCCTCCGTATGCCAAGGAGTAAAAACGAACATAACTCCTCTATCGAAAAACCAAAACTGCCTTCTTTGAATGGGGGAGGGAAGATTAATCCGAAGATTACCCCTAAAAAATTTATGGGTACCTTAAAGGGGTTGGCAGTTTATGTCCTGGTAGGTTTGGCTGCTTTGATCTTTTTTGTGAACCTTTCCGGTGGAGGAAAACCCAGTACTGAAGTTCCTATCTCCCAGGTAGTAAATGATGTTAAAGATAACAAGATTGATAAAATCACTATCACTGACAGCCAGATAACTGCCAAGTATAAGCAAAGCTTGCTTTCTGACGAAGGTAAACAGAGTGACAAAGAAGTAACTTCCAGGAAAGAGCCCGGGGAATCCATTTATCAAATCTTAAAAGATGCTGATGTAGATCCTAAGGCTGTCAACATTGAAGTTAAAGATACCTCCTGGTCCCAAACTTGGCTCTCTTTACTGGGGACTGTTTTGCCCATCCTTTTAATGGTGGGCTTTTTCTTCTTTATTTTTAGACAAGCCAGAGAGGGGGCTCAATCGATCTTTGCCTTTGGACAGTCCAGGGCGAGGGTGTTTTCCAAAGACCAACCCCAGGTAAAGTTTGATGATGTAGCGGGGGTGGAGGAGGCTAAAAAGGAGCTGGAGGAGGTAGTAGATTTTTTAAAAAGCCCGCAAAAATACAGGGCTATGGGAGCCAGAATTCCTAAAGGGGTGTTGTTAGTTGGTCCTCCCGGAACGGGAAAAACCCTTTTGTCGCGGGCAGTGGCGGGAGAAGCCGGAGTGCCATTTTTCTCTATTGCCGGTTCGGAGTTTATGGAGATGTTGGTGGGAGTAGGGGCAGCCAGGGTAAGAGATATGTTTGGTCAGGCCAAGAAAAATGCTCCGGCCATCATCTTTATTGATGAGATTGAATCAATTGGCCGGGCTCGGGGTTTTGGTATGTCCGGAGGCCATGACGAGAGAGAACAAACCTTAAATCAGATCTTGGTAGAGATGGATGGTTTTACTCCCAACGATCTTGTCATTGTCTTGGGAGCGACTAACAGGCCGGATCTTTTGGACCAAGCCTTGGTGAGGCCCGGGAGGTTTGACAGAAGAGTGGTACTAAATCTCCCCGATTTAGAAGAGAGACGGGCTATTATTCAGCTTCATATGAAGGGTAAACCCTTTACCAAAGATGTTAATACGGAAAGACTGGCCCGGAGAACGGTTGGGTTCTCGGGAGCAGATTTGGCCAACATGTTAAATGAAGCAGCTATCTTGGCAGCCCGGGAAGGTAAAAAAGCCATTGACGCCAAAGATTTGGAAGAGGCGGCTACTAAAGTCAAGCTGGGACCGCAAAGAAAAAGGATGCAGACGGAAGAGGATAGGAAGCTTTCCGCTTACCATGAAGCGGGCCATGCAGTGGTAGGACACAATTTGCCGCAAGTGGACCCGGTACATCGGATTTCCATTGTCGCCCGGGGTATGAGCGGGGGACACACCATGTTTCCTCCCACTGAAGACCGTTCCAATGTGAGAAAAACCCGCTTGGTGGAACAAATTGCCACCGCTTTGGGAGGCCAAGCTGCGGAATCAATGGTTTTTGATGATATCTCTACCGGAGCTGCCTCTGATTTACAGGTAGCTACCAGTATCGCCCGGGATATGGTTACAGAATACGGTATGTCAGATCTAGGACCGGTCAATGTCAAAGCTCAAAACATGTTTGGTGTTTGGCCCCAAGCTATGGAGGAGGGAAATGGGGTTTCTGAGACGATGCAAACCAAGATTGATGCGGAAATCAAAAAGATTATTGATACAGCTTATGTACAAGCCCAAGGCATCTTAAAATCTAATAAACTAAAGTTGGATAAGGTAGCTAAAGCCCTTTTAGAAAAAGAAACTCTGGATGCTGACGAGTTTGAAGCAATTGTTGGCAAAAAGAAAGCTAGTTAGTTTAGCTGCCCATCTTTGACACCCTATAGTTTATAGCATATAATATCCCCCTATGTTGGACGCCGAACCTAATTTAGCCTCTGTCAAAGAAAGTGAAAGCTTGGAACCGCTAAAAAGGAATTTTTCTATTTCTGAACTAGATAACTGGTTTGGTGGAGTGGTGACAGGGATTGTAGATGAAAACCCAGGAATTGGCAGCTATGGTTTATTTTCCTTGATGATTGAGGAGATGCCTCAAAGAGTATCCCATGAAGCTCGCCAGGTAGTATCCCAGGCTCTTGCCAGCCCTGATTCTAATACTTCTCACTTAGGCAGAAAGGTTTTACCCTTTTTGAACGCCAGACAACTCTTATCCGCTGTTGACTATTGCGCTTTAACGGATAATCCTGAAGAAAAAGAAGATTTACTTCAGGAGGCAATATTAATTCTCGCAGAAAAAGCTTCAAAGTTAGGAAAAGGTGGTATACCTGGGGTCAGATCTATGCTAACCACTTGTGCTGCCGAAAGATATGGTTTGCCGAGTACTTTAGTTAATACCTTAGGCTCCAAAGTTTTGATAGCTACTATCGAAAGTGTTTTAGGAGAGGAGGGAAGGGGGATTGATATCAATGAAATTGAGGATTTTGCTTCAGAATTAAGTCAAGAGGCAGGAGTGCCAAAAGCAACCCTGAGAGATTACCTAAGATACAGAGTTGGCCGCGGTAATACTTCTACTGCTATTAATGAAGTGGAAGAGGTGGTAGAGACTAGAGAGCTAAATGAATTAATTGAAGCCACTTTAGAATCCTTGACGTTTCGAGAGAGAAGAGTACTACAACTAAGATTTGGTTTATTAGGCGGGAGGGTAAAGCCTCTAGAAGAAGTTGCCAGCGAGATTGGTCGGAGCAGTGTGAGAGTAAGGCAAATTGAAACTCATACCTTGAGAAAGCTGAGAAGCTCTGATCGTGCTAAAGAACTTCTAGACTTTGCCGATCTGCTTCCAGATGATGCTCGATACAAACGAGCATTGATGACTAAGGCGGTTACCGCCTTTCACTCAGGCGATTATTCTCAAACAACTGTAAATCTACGGATATTAGAAGATAGGTACACAGCTAGGTTATCTAGTAACGAACGAGAGCTCATTGACGCTGTTAGACAAAATAAAGGTTCTTATCGGTGGGATGATCAGAAGGTGGGAGAATTCATTTCTTGGTATAAAAAAGATAAAAAAATAAAGATTGATGCGCGAGCAATGATTAGATTGGGTGAAGTCGTTGATAATCTACGTAAAGTTTGGGAACTTCGGTCTAAAATATCTAAGGTTTGATTCTGTGAGCGTAGGAAATATTTCTGGCAGAAGTTTTGAGACCTAACTTAGGTCCCAAGACTTTGGAAGCCCCTAAGATTTCAATACCTACTAGCTCTTCTCCTGAGTAATCTGCAATCCAACCACTGTCACCCCATAGTTGACAGGGGGTTTTTAAATGGTTGAAATTAGGCTTTAAGAAAGGATTAATTTATGAAAAGATTAAACAGAAGGAAAAAGATGGGATTTATCGGGAAGATGTGGCGGCTTTTGGCGCCGTTTCATCAAGAACTATATTTAATTTTATTTTTAACCGCTATTTTTGAAGTAGTGCGGATGGGCGGACCGTACCTTTTTGGAAGAATTTTAGACCTTTTGGTTAAAAGTAAAGGTTTAGTAACTGTTGACACTGCCATTTATATAGTTGGAGCTTTAGCCGGAATTCGTTTAATCTCCTTAATTATCGATTATGTAACGGATGTCATCATTATGCGGACCGTTTGGAAATCAGAGCATTTCTTATCCACCACTGCCTTTAATAAGCTATTGGAGTTGTCTTTGGACTACCACGAAAAGGAAAATACCGGTACCAAGATTAATATTGTCAGCAAAGGAACAGATAAGTTGGTGACTTTAATTGCTGATTTTACCTGGGTGTTTCAGCCGATTGTTATTCAGCTAGTTGTGACTTCGGTGTTAATCTTACTGACTAGCTGGAGGATTGGTTTGATTTTTACCTTGTCACTTTTCCCATTTCTTTTGATCACCATCAAAACTTACCAATCGACCGGAAAAATCCGGGCAAAAAGGCATGATGCCTATGATGTTTCCAGTGGTGAGATTGGGGATACTATCACCAACATTACCGTGGTTAAGGCTTTTGCCCAAGAGGCTCGGGAGGAACAGTCTTTTCAATCTATTTGGTCGATGATTCGGAATTTTTCGGTGGCAGAGTATAAGCGACATATGGTTGCTGGTTTTGGCCGCAACCTGATCGTGGAAATTTTTTATATTACCTTACTGGTCATGGGGATAGTGGAGATTCGTTATGGAGCATTAACAGTGGGAAGCTTAGTATTTTTAATCTCTTTAGTGGAAAGAGCTTATTCTCAGGTTTATCGGTTGGGTAAGGTATATGAGCGGGCAGTTGAGGCTTCTGAACCGGCTAATAGGTTAGATGCTTTACTGAACAAAACTGCCACAATTCAGAACGCTCCCCAGGCTTTCATCCCGGGTGAGATTAAAGGTCAAATCAGTTTCCGTCATGTCAGCTTTGCCTACAGTAAAAGGCGGGTGTTAAGAAACTTAAGTTTTACTATACCCTCCGGTTCTTTTACAGCCATTGTGGGCAAATCCGGCTCAGGAAAATCAACCATCGCCAAGTTATTGAGTCGTTATTATGATCCTACTACTGGGTCAATTATTATCGACGGCAAACATAATCTCAAGGCTTTGGATTTAGATACTTACCGCCAGTCAACAGCGGTGGTTTTCCAAGATTCGCCTGTACCCAACCGAGCTGTTTGGAAGATTATTTCTTATGCTGCAGGTAAAAAGAGCTACGCGGCAGTGTATAGTGAGGTAGTTAAAGCTGCTAAACTGGCTCATGCCCATGAGTTTATTAGTGAACTTCCTGATGGATATAAAACTGAGGTTGGGGAGCGGGGGGTGAGGCTTTCGGGAGGCCAAAAGCAAAGGCTGGCTATTGCCCGGGCCCTTTTTGCCCAACCAAAGATTTTAGTTATGGATGAGCCAACTTCTCACTTGGATACAGTCTCAGAAGCAATGATCCAACAAGCCTTGCAGGACATCTCAAGGCAAAGAATGTTAACTAAAATCGTGATTGCTCATAGATTATCTACAGTCCAACATGCAGATCAGATTTTAGTGATGGAAAGAGGTAGGCTTGTGGAGCATGGTACTCATAAGCAACTTTTGGCCAAAAATGGTTATTATGCCCAAATAGTCCACCAAAGTGAGCTGAAAGGGTAATTGACAAGTATGACAAAATTTGATAAAATCGTCATACGATGTATCAGGTAACTGTTGGCACCAAATATCAAATAGTTATTCCCAAAGAGGTGAGAAAAAAAATTAAGGGTTTAAGGCCTGGAAAAAAGGTGGGGGTTTATATCGTAGGTGATGAGGTTAAGATTAAAACTGAACCAGAGAATTGGCTGGAGAGAACTCGGGGGATGATGACTGAGGCTTGGAGAGGTCTTGATACTACTAAAGAGTTGGAAAAAATGAGAGATGAATGGGAGGATAAGCTTAAGGAACTTGAAAAAGATTTTAAGTAAGATTCAGCTCTTAGCTTTGGACACCAACATTGTTGCCTATTACCTTAATAGGTTATCGTCATTTTACCCCCTCTCGGTAAAATTATTTGAGTATATTATCAAAAAAGATATCTCTATGGTGACAAGTATATTGACTTTAACAGAGTTGCTATCTTTGAAAGCTCCTGAACCGATGATGAAGGTGTTAGAAAATGAGTTTTTCTCTATTTCTAAACTGGAAGTACAGGAAGTTGATAGGATGATAGCGGTGAAAGCAGCTAAAATTAGGAGAAAATATGGCTTTAAACTGCCAGATGCAATACAACTCGCCACAGCTTTATCAGCTAAAGCTCGGGTTTTTATCACCAACGATCAGCATATGAAAAATTTTAAGGAGTTAAAAATAGTTCCCTTAGCTAGCTTTAGTAAATTGTCCACCAAAGCGAGCTAGAAAATTAGGCTGCAGTAACACCCCTAATCTGCTAAAATTCCCATATGAAGAGACTTGTTCTTGTAGATGGCAATGCCTTACTTCATCGGGCTTATCATGCTACCCCACCCTTATCTACCTCTAAAGGGGAGCTAGTTAATGCTGTCTATGGTTTTACTTTGATACTCCTAAAAACTTTAGAAGAGCTTCAGCCTGACTATCTGGCTGTAGCCTGGGACACTAGAGCTCCCACTTTCCGTCATGGTGAGTTTGAAGGTTATAAAGCAACCAGGAAACAGGCTGATGATGCTTTAGTTGGCCAATATGATCGGGTACATGAGGTCTTAAAAGCTTTTAATGTTCCCGAATTTAAACTTCCCGGTTTTGAAGCTGATGATTTGGTGGGGACTTTAGCTAGGCTGGCAGAGAAAAAAGAGAAGGCTTTGGAGATTATTATTGCTACTGGGGATCGGGACATGATGCAGCTTATTAATAAACGGATCAAGGTTTTTATGCCCAGAAAAACGATCTCCGATGTGGGGATGTATGGTGGTGAGGAGTTTGCCTTAAGGTTTGGCTTTGCCCCCAAAAACCTTGTGGATTACAAAGGTCTGGCGGGAGATGCTTCCGATAATATTCCCGGAGTGCCGGGAGTGGGGGAGGTGACAGCCACTAAACTTATTCAGCAGTATGAAACGGTGGAGAAAGTTTATAAGCATTTACATGAGCTGCCGGAAAAGCTGAGGAAAACTTTAGAGGAAGGAAAAGAGAGTGCCTTTCAAAGCAAGAAACTGGCCACCTTAGAAACTGAAGTGCCTATAAAATTAGACCTTTTGGCCTGTAGGGTCCATGATTTTGATAAAGAAAAGGTCAGGAGCCTATTTGAGGAGCTTGAATTTAGAAGTCTGCTAAACAGGGTGCCTGGACTTGATATTTTAAAAAGTTATTCCCCTGTCATCCCGGGCTTGACCCGGGATCTAGAAACAATGGATTCCGGCTCAGAGGCTGGAATGACAAGGGGTTCCGAGAACGGTGGGGTGGTCCAAAATACCACTGATTTAGATCATGAGGTGGAACCTATCTTAAAACGCATGTCCGAGGTAGGGGTCTTGGTTAATTTAAAATTTCTAAAGAAGCTTGGTAAGGATTTAAAAAGCAGACTCACTAAACTTGAACAGGAAATTTACTCTAGAGTTGGACACGAGTTTAACCTCAATAGCCCCAAGCAGCTATCGGTAGTTTTATTTGATGAGCTCAATCTTCCGGTCATCAAAAAAACTAAAACGGGTAGATCAACAGATGAGGAAACCTTACATGAACTTTTTGATCATCATCCGGTAATCCCTTTAATGCTGGAATACCGCCAGCTTTTTAAATTGATCTCGACATACGTTGACGCTTTACCAAAATCGGTAGGGCAGGATGGGAGGATTCATTCGACCTTTAATGTAGAGGGGGCAGCTACCGGTAGGCTTTCTTCTCAAAATCCAAACCTACAAAATATTCCGGTAAAAGGTGATATCGGGGGAGAAATTAGGAGGGCTTTTATAGTCCCCAAGGGTAAAGTGCTTTTGGCAGCTGACTATTCCCAGATAGAACTTCGCATTATGGCTCATCTGGCCCAGGATCCGGGACTTTTAAAAGCTTTTCAGGCAGGGATAGACATTCATGCTGCTACCGCCTCAATGATCTTTAAGGTGCCTGTAGAGGAAATAACAAAGGAGCAAAGAAGGATCGGTAAAACCATGAACTTTGCTACCCTTTACGGGCAAGGGGCTCATGCTTTATCCAGACAGTTAGGGGTGGAATATCATATTGCCCGGGACTATATTGAGGAATATTTTGCTCAGTTTCCTAAGGTAAAATCATGGATGCATCAAACTTTGGAGGAAGCTACTAAGAACGGCTATGTGAAAACTTTATGGGGCAGAAAAAGATATATTCCAGAGCTGCAGATGTCTAATCGGGCTCTTCGGGCCTTTGGGGAAAGGGCAGCAGTGAACCATCCGGTTCAGGGAACAGCAGCAGATATGATCAAAAAAGCGATGGTGGAAATAGAGAAGGCGCTTGGTGGGATTGCTTCGTCGCAGACTCCTCGCAATGACGTCATTGCGAACCCCGATTTAATCGGGGTGAAGCAATCTCAAACCTGTAAGATGATCCTCCAGGTTCATGATGAGTTGCTATTCGAATGTGACCCCAAAGGTGTGAAGGAAACAGCCAAAATGGTCCAAGAAAAGATGGAAGGTGCTTTAAAGTTAGATGTTCCGGTTTTAGTTGATCTAAAAGTAGGCAAAAACTGGGCAGATATGGAACCTCTAAAGATTTAAACTACTAACTTTTTTACTTCTCTCATCTCGGTTTCGAATTTAGTAAAGCCTGATTTTTCTAAGGTTAAAAATAATAACCATAAAAGGGGAGAGAGGAAGATGGAAAGCAGGGAAACAAAAGATTCCAGGGTAAAAAAGAAGATCACTGTTAAAAGTAGGGGAATATAATTTTCAAAAGGCTTAATAAAACTTTGGACCTGGGATTCTATCATTGGTCTAACCAGATCCTGGGTAGAAAGTTTCTGGGACTTTCCCTGCTGGGATTTTACTGTCTGTAAAATACTGGGGTCCAGTCCATACTGCTTCAGTAGTTGGGGATTTTTCTCCAACATCTCCAGTTGTTCTGGGGGGATAGAAGGGATGGTTGGTTCTGTCCCTAAATTTCCTGACTCCTGCTGGGGCATGAATTTTAAGGCTGTATCCAGTAAAGAGGGAGGTAGTTTAAAACCGTGCTGTTGAAGATCCAAATTGGAGGAGAGGTAAAAAGCCAGAGAACTAATGAGGATTAAAAAGGTAGCTGTTTGTTTGATAGAAGGGGTAAGAAGGTTGGTAGGTTGGAAGGTGAGATATGTGCTAAGCTTTTTCTGAAGTTGAAGGGAGGAAATTACCAAAGAAAGTAAGAAGCCTGCTGTTAAGACAAAATTCAAAGGGGGAGCTAAAAATAGTAAGGGAAAAAGGCTTCCTAAAAAGATCACCGGTAAAATTATCCTCCAATCCTGACTTAGAGTTATAAAGATGGTAAAAAAGAAGCAGGAAGTAAGCAGGGAAACAAGCAGTAATATCAAAGAGTAGAGGATGGAAGTATCTAAAGATAAAATAGAGTTAGGGTTTTGGAGGAATGGGGCAAGCTGAGAGGAAAAAAAGACAAAGCTAGCCAAAAGTGGCAGGGCAAAAATAAGTTTTTTAAAAAGCAGCATTATGTTAAGTTTAACATAATTTTTTCTGATACAATCATTCCATGAGGATTGCTCTGGTACACGACTACCTTCGAGAATATGGGGGAGCTGAAAAAGTGGTGGAGGCTCTACATGAGCTTTTTCCTGAGGCCCCAATTTTTACTGCCTATTTTAACCCTCAAGGGGTTTTGGCTGAAAAAACTAAAGACTGGGATATCAGAACTTCCTGGATTCAAAAGATTCCTGGAGCTGGGAAATTAATATCTCCTTTCAGAATCTTAGCCCCCCGGGCTTTTGGAAGTTTTGATTTATCAGGATTTGATGTGGTGATTTCTTCTTCTGCCATCTATTTTGCCAAAGCCGTCAAAACCCAACCCCATACTCTGCATCTAGCCTATATCCATACTCCTCCCAGGTACTTATATAACCTGGCTACCTCTTTTAATTATAAAAAACATTGGTGGACCAAAGTTGGGGCAGAAATTATGAATCACTTTTTAAGACTAGTTGATTTTGAGACCTCCCAAAAACCAGATCTTCTAATAGCCAACTCGGAGAATGTTAAACAAAGAATTGAGAAGTTTTACCGGAGGGAAGCAGTGGTAATTTATCCTCCGGTAGAAGTGAGTGAGTTAAGAGTTAAGAGTGAAGAGTTCAGAGTGAAAGAAAAGAGATATTATCTATCCTTGTCCAGGTTGTGGAAGGGGAAAGGGGTAGATGTGATTGTTCAGGCATGTGCCCAGTTAGGATTACCTTTAAAGGTAGCAGGGGAGGGGCCAGAATTAGAAAATTTAAAGAGAGGGGCTGGTAAATTTGTAGAGTTTTTGGGGCAGGTTTCTGACGAGGACAAAATCAAGCTTTATACAGAGGCTAAAGCTTTGATTGTGGCTGCCCCAGAGGAGGATTTTGGTATCACCGTGGTAGAAGCTATGGCTTGTGGGACTCCGGTGATAGCTTTAAGAGAGGGAGGGTATTTGGAAACTATCGTGGAAAGCAATCCTTCGACAAGCTCAGGACG
>JAUSJM010000027.1 GCA_030647265.1 bacterium | reverse complement strand
TCTGCGGTAGTAATGCTCTTTTTTTTGTCTTCTTAACCCCTGACCATAAGTATTAAACCTTGGTCTGCCGATTGTAGAACCTTCCTGACTTGCTTCTCTACCGTTTCAAAAGGCTGTTTTTTGGCCTTTTCCTTTGTTTGTTGTCTTGTTGTATTTCTAAAAGAAAAATTAACCATATAAGGAACCTCCTCCAGGTACTTAAAGCAAACATTATCACAGCAAAAACTATTTGTCAATATACCGGCGCCCTATAGCTAAAATTACAGGGAAAACACTATGTCCTAGAGTTAATTAAATAGGTCTTATATGACCAATTAGTCTAATATGACAGTCTAAAGTAAGGGTCTACTTTTACTAATTCACAATGAATTAGGTGTTGTGGATAAGTGGGATTAACGGCTTGTTCTTGTAAAAATCATCCTTCCGGCGGAAGATTGAAGGACGCGGGAAACTTCTGTTTTAATCTCTTTACCGACCAAATTTGCCCCGTCTTCAACAACTATCATAGTCCCGTCAGGTAAGTAGCCTACTCCCTGCTTTGGATCTTTACCTAAATGGATAACCTTTACTTCCAAGCCTTCGCCCGGAACGGCTACGGTTTTAACTGCATTAGCAAGGTCATTAATATTAAGCACAGTGACGCTTGAGACTGTGGCTACCCGGTTTAGATTGTAATCTGTGGTAATAATCCGGCCATGCAGGTTTTTGGCCAGCTTAATTAACTTATCGTCAACAGTTTTGGCAAGGGGTTCTTTATCCCAAACTTCAATCCTGATGCCTTTGGCCTTTTTCAGCTCTTCTATTATTTCAAAACCCCTTCTGCCCCTGGAGCGTTTGATATAGTCGGCTGAATCAGCCACCTGCTGGAGCTCGGCCAGTACGAATGAAGGGACTAAAATAGTTCCGTAAAGGAAAGAGGTTCTGGCTATATCAAGAATTCTTCCGTCAATTATCGCGGAGGTATCTAATATAAGAGGCTGGTTTACAGATACTCCCCCAATCGGTGCATTTGAAGGGTATGCAGCCGTAGTATGAAAAGGATTTTGCCTTTGCAGCCTAAGCATTTGGGTAGTCACTTCACTTGAAACTCGGGTAACAAGGCTGTTTATTAAATTTATGGTGGCTGTTGTGACAACTTTGGCTATATCCGGAAACAAGCCGTATCCCATTAAACCAAACCAGAGAGTAATCAGAATCCTTAGGAAAATCCGGTTAAAAGGGGGTATTTCCGGCAGTACTTCTGTGAATATAAATGCGGTTAACGCAAAAATAATAGCTAAAACCAGCCTTAAAAACTTCTTTATTCTCATTTAGATAATTCCATTGCCAGAAGCGAGCGTTTAGACATCAGCGTTTACGCTACACCCTAACTAGAATATTTTGGCATAAAACAAAATGAATTTACAACGGGGCAAATATAGCGGTTTTGGACTAACAAAGAATATTTGCTATTTAAAGCATTTTTAAATATACAAGACAATTAGTCATAGCAGACGAATGTATGACTAATTCCAGAAATGAAAAGTAGAGGTGCAGTTCTATGGAGCTCGAGCCATTTTTCCTCCTTTCTGCCCTATTAATGGGTTTCAGTTGAGGTTTCTGCTCTTATTTTCCGATAACTACTTCGGCATCAGCTGCATCGGTGTCTTTGAGCTCGCCTGAGACTGAGGCCGGGTATTCCGAACCTAAATCTTTAACAAGTTCTTCACCCAAACCTGCTGCTGAGGTTTTTACTTTAACCACTGAAGACTTGAAATCCTGTTTTGGAGCATTGCCTGTTTTATCTATCTGGTAGCCCAATTCTTTTAGTTTGTCGGAGACTGTTTTTGCCAAGCCTGTTGTGGTTGTACCGTTTAAGACCCTGACTTTGAATTTGCTTCTTTCAAAGGAAGGAGTCGGTTCAGGCGTCGGCTCTAAAACTGTGGGGCTTGGAGAAGGTGTAGCTTGAGGTGTAACTGCTCCTCCGAATTGATATTTTAACAGGTAAACTGTGCCTCCGATTACAGCCAAACCGATTAGAATCAGGATTATTAGATGCCAAATGTTTCCTCTTTTGGCAGGCCGGTCAGTGGCGTGGCGGTTAAAGTAGTTGCTCGGGTTGGGTTCAGCGTAAGAGGGCTTGGAAAAAGAGATTTCAGAGGCGTAATCCGGCTTTTTCGGGAAGGTGGATTCCTCATGAGACGGCTTCAGGTTAGGGATATTATGGCCCTCATCTTCTTGTGCCAAATCGTCCAAATCTTCTTCCGGGCCGGAATTTTTTTGAACCTTAGGCTCATCATAGTCATCCGTTTCCTCTTTATCAGGCTGGGAGTCTTCGTCTTCTGCAGGTGATTCATCATCAAGGGGATCATCATCTTGGGGCTTAAAGGTGGGTTTCGGGTCGGGATCTTCTTCTTTATCGCCTGTGCCCGGAAGAGGATCCAGATGTTTCTCATCAATTTCTTCCTCTTCGGGTTCTTCGTCTTTATCTTCATCTTTACCGGAGGACTTTTCCTCTATATCTTCATCCTCCGGGACTTCTTTATCTTCCCTGAGATTTTCCAGTTTTTTGGAGATGGATTCGTAGGCTTCTGCTACTTGATCTTCTTCTTTGTCTTTACGGCTGTTGTTATCGTCTGACATGGGTATATAGTTTTATTGTAGTAATTATTTTTGAAAGTTGCAAGTTTTAGGGTTATGGAATAGAATCTTGAGGCTTTTATGAGTCAACCAGATAAGGAAGCTATTAACAGTTTTACAGAAAATCCCAATCCCAGAAGCGATCACAATCTAGTTTCCAAAATTAGAGCTGGGAAACAGAACCTTTTGGGCCTACGCGGGATACCTGTGAGAGTCATTGCTCATTCATTTTATGCAGAAAGAATTGGTTTACCCACGAAAGTTACCAGAGAACTTAGTGAAGATTTAATTAAATACGACCTAATAGACTGGGCGGAATGGGTCAATCCAAACCAAAAGAACAGAAAAACAAGAGTCATCGGTCCCGAACAAGCAGTGGCGATTGTAGCAATTGCTTTGGCTCAGAAAGAAACTGTTTTGAAGATAGCCGAGCTTAAAAGTACTGATCCGATTAAGTATTGGACTATTATTTCGGAGCGGGCTAAAGCCAAGTTCGGAGATGATCCACTCAAAGATAAGATTAGACTCCCGACGGAACCTGTAATTGAGGAGGAGCCAATTAAACGCGCTAAAAGAAGAGTTGATTCGAATTACAGACTCAGAGGTAATAGGCATACCGCACATATTAAACCCCCGGAAGATGTTGATTTATCTATATGGGATGCTGTAAAGCTAGATCAAACCATAGCAGAAATATCTGATAAGCCAGGGTTTGAGACTGTAAGCAGTCAGGATATGCCGCCTGCCGTAATGCGGCTGGCAGTTGATACTATTAACCAGGCTCTAAGAAACACAGGGAAGCCAAACTGGGATTCCAGACGGGAGCTTACCATTACAGAGGCTGTGATTACTCTAAAACATCTTAGAGAGCTAACAACCCGCAGGAGATCCATGAGAACTCTGGCTGAAATAAGAGAAAAGGTGACGAAAACTAGGTACTGATAGCCAATTTTATAGCTTGGTCAAGATATAAAAACAACCTATAATTGACTAATGAGCCCGATTTTAGTATAGTTCTAAGCTAATATGAGCTCAGAATTAAGGATAGACAACCAAAGTTTTGCTTATCCCAAAACAAAAGAATTTCTTCTGGCAGCCTCTAGCCAAGGAGCAGTTCAAAGGTATTTAGATGATTCTAACCAAGCTAATAAGCGTCG
>JAUSJM010000019.1 GCA_030647265.1 bacterium | reverse complement strand
GATTATTATTGAACATAATCTGGATGTTATTAAAAATGTAGATTGGGTGATAGATTTAGGTCCGGAAGGTGGAGATGGGGGAGGAAAAGTAGTGGCTACAGGCACCCCAAAACAGCTGGCTGATAATAAATCCTCAATTACTGGTAAGTATCTTGCCAAAGTTCTGGTACAATAATCATAATGTCTCGTTTCTTTCGGTTTGGGGTTACTACTCTTCTGTTGTTTCTTCTTGCCTCTTTTAAGTTTTCTCAACCGGTTTTGGCTGCTTCGGAGTTTACTACTACTTATGATGTGACCTATGAGGTGGGAAATGATGGGGTAACTTTGGTAACTCAAAAGGTCAACTTAAAAAACCTCACCAGTCAATTTTATGCATCTAACTTTACCTTAAGCATCGGTTCAACCACTGTCAGTGAGGTAAGTGCTTCCGATGGGGCTGGTTCCATGGAGGCCTCTGTGGACCAAAAGTCCAATAAAACCTCCATCACTCTCAAATTCAACCAACAGATCGCCGGGGTAGGGAAAACCCAGGACTTCACTTTAAGATTTAAATCCACGGATTTTGCCCAACACTTGGGGAAGACTTGGGAGGTTAATCTGCCAAAGATCCCGGAGGGAGCAAATATTGCCTCTTATAATTTACTTCTCTCGGTACCAGTAGAGTTTGGAGATCCTACCTCAATCTCTCCCAACCCTCTTTCTCACTCCCAATCATACGATCGGATCTTTTTTAATTTCAATAAAAATCAGCTGGAAAAAAGTGGTATTTCAGTGAATTTTGGTACCATCCAGGTGTTTAACTTTTCCACGAAATATCATTTAGAAAACAGCTCGCTATTTCCGGTTTTAACCTCCATATCTTTACCTCCGGACACCGATTATCAGCAGGTTTCTCTAACTAATATCACTCCCCGGCCGCTTAATGTCACTACAGATGAAGATGGAAATTACCTGGCTTGGTACCGTCTTCCTCGGCACAGCAGCCAGACTGTCGAGGCCTCCGGTAAAGCCAAGCTTTTTATTGCCAAAAGAGACTTAAAGCCGGCTCTATTTACTGATTCCCAGCTTGCTTCCTGGACAAAAAGTGATGTTTATTGGGAAAAAGAAAATCCGGCCATCTCTTCTGCCTTAACAGATATTTTAAAAGGGGAGAAAGTTCAAACTAATAAGGACAAGGCAGCTTTAATTTACCGCTATGTGGTCAATACCCTAAAATATGACACCTCAAGATTAGATAAAGGCGGTATCGAAAGATTGGGAGCGGTGACCGCTTTAAATAACCCCAACTCGGCTGTTTGTATGGAGTTTACAGATCTCTTTATCGCTTTATCCCGGGCAGCGGGAGTACCGGCCAGAGAGATGGATGGTTTTGCCTATAGTTTAAACAAAAGCCTTCGCCCACTTTCTTTAGGGAAAGATTTACTTCATGCCTGGCCAGAGTATTGGGATGAGAAAAAGGGTTGGGTAATGGTTGATCCGACTTGGGAAAACACTTCGGGAGGGGTTGATTATTTTAACAAGTTTGATTTAAATCATCTGGTTTTAGCTATCAAGGGAGTTTCCTCAAAAACCCCTTATGTCAGTGAGGAGGTAAGTGTGACTTTAGCTGAAGATGAATTTGAGGGTAAAACTCAAAATGAAATGACCATTGATATCCCAGACATTGCTTGGTCCGGATTCCCGGTAATAGCCACAGTCAAAGTTTCAAATAACGGCAACATCTTACAACCACCCCTGGCCCTGGCCCTTAACTCCGATAAGATGAAAATTTTAGGATCTGAGACAGTCAACTTCGGACCCCTTCCCCCTTTTGGTTCTGCTACCAGTCAATTCAACCTTCGCGCTCCCTTTTCCTGGCAAAGCTTTGAGGCTACCCTGACGATCAATGCCGGAGATCAAAAAATAGTGAGGAAAGTGACCATTAAGCCTTTCTTCTTACTTCAACCATTCCCTTACCTTATTGCCGGAACTTTGGCTCTTATGCTGGGAATTTACCTGACTGTTTTGGGGCTTCATTTTCACCGGAGGAGAGCTGCTAAAAAAGCTGTCAGCACTTAATTTGATCATTTGCTAAATTGAAGCTATCCCGATAAAATATGGGCATGGCTTTCCCCATCTCCATTGATAAATCTTCTATTCCTCACCGTCCCGGGGTTTATATATACCGGGATACCCGGGGGAGGATTCTTTATGTGGGCAAGGCCATCGACCTCTACCACCGGGTAAGCTCATACTTTAACAGAACACCGGACAGTTCCAAAACTGCTGCCCTGGTATCCCGTATTTTTAGTGTGGAAACAATTGAGGTTCTCTCGGAGCTGGAAGCCTTAATCTTAGAAGCCAACCTTATTAAAAAACACCATCCTCCTTATAACATTAAGCTAACCGATGACAGGGATTATCTTTATGTAAAAATTACCAAAGAACCTTTTCCTAAAGTAGTCACAGCCAGGAAGGGGGAGCTTTTGGATGCCAAAGAATACTTTGGCCCCTTTCCTTCTTCTCGGACTGTAAGAAGTACTCTGAAGAAGTTAAGGAGGATTTTTCCCTGGTGTGCCCAAGGAGGGAAACCGTATCGGGGAAGACCCTGTTTTTATTATCATTTAGGGCTTTGTCCCGGTCCCTGTGCCGGAAAGGTCACGGAGGCAGAATATGCCAGAATCATCAAACGTTTTTCTAAGTTTATGAGAGGAGAGAAGGAGGAACTTTTAAAGGACTTGCAGCAGGAGATGGAAGAGGCCTCCAAAGTTTTAAACTTTGAGAAAGCTCAGACAATCAAGAAAACTTTAGAAGGACTAGAATATCTTATTCAGCCAAATAGAGCAGAAATTTATTTGGAAAATCCCAACTTCCTAGAAGATCAAAATAAATTAGCAATATTGAAGCTCCAAGAGGACCTCTTGCTGGCTGCAGTTCCGGAAAGAATCGAATGCTATGATGTTTCCAATATTTTGGGTCAGCAGGCAGTGGGATCATTAGTTGTTTTAACCTGGGGGGATCTGGATAAAAAATGGTACAGAAAGTTTAAGATCAGGTTGGAGGGTAAGCCTAATGATGTGGCCATGATGAGGGAGATACTGTCACGTCGTTTAAAACATGATGAATGGCCTAAGCCTGACTTAATCCTAGTTGACGGAGGAAAGGGTCAGGTGGGGGTAGTCTCACAAGAGGTGAAAAAGGTTGGTTGGACAGCACCAGTTTTAGGTTTAGCTAAAAGAATGGAATGGCTTTATCCTCCTGAAGGGGAAGTTATAAAGCTTCCTAAAAACTCCTTGTCTTTAAGGTTACTGCAGAAGATCAGAGATGAGGCCCACCGCTTTGCTATTTCCTACCATCGGAAACTCCGTTCACAGCACTTTCTTTCCTAAATGTAGTAATATATAGACTGGATGAAAGGGCTGCTTAGAAATTACCTCATTAACCTGGGTGCCCTGTGGGCAGTATCACAGTCCATTCCCTCCTTTGTCATTACCGGAGGCTTACAAGGCTTACTCGTCGGAGCTCTGGCTTTTATGTTGGCTAATATCTTACTAGTGCCTTTAGTGAAGGTCCTGCTTTTACCTCTGAATTTGTTAACTTTAGGCATCTTTGCCTGGTTAAGCAATGTTTTGGCCCTTTATTTTTTAATGATTATCATTCCCAACTTTAAACTGTTTCCTTACCATTTTCCAGGGATTTCCTTTTCCGGGTTCGTTATTCCCGAGGCGGATTTAACCACTTTTCAGATAGCAATCGTCGTCTCTTTAATGATGGGACTTATGATTCACTTTGTCCAATGGCTGGTAAAATAAGATTAATGATATAATTTCCTGAAGGGAAATTAACAGGTTCTGCGAGCGCAAGCTATAATGTCTTATTGCGAAGCGCGAAGCAGGTCCTTATAATTCTCCAAGATGAACAGAAATATAATTTATATTGTACAGATTGTTTTGGGAATTATGCTGGTAGTTTTAATTCTGCTTCAGGCCAAAGGAACAGGACTCGGTTCCACCTTCGGGGGAGAAATTGCCTTTTACCGTACCCGGCGGGGTTTAGAAAAGATGCTTTTCTATCTGACAATTGGCCTTTCGGGATTATTTCTAATTATATCCGTTCTGGGATTATTGTAGTGAAGACACTTCAATTTTACTTACTTTTTCTTGTTAAAGTAACAAGAAGATATGCCGGTCATTTTTTTTCCGGTTATCTGAAGTATCTAGTAGCTTTTTTGGTGGTCTTTTCAAGCACGACAGTTTTAGCTAAATCGGGGGTTTTCCGTTCCCCGCAAACCTCCTTTTCAGAGGGGATTATTGGTGTCTATGAAGTGAACACTCTTCCCGCGATGGTGACCCATTTAATTTCGGAACCTCTGGTAAGCTTGGATAAAAGTGGCAAGCCTCAACCAAAGCTTGCTTCCGGCTGGCAGGTAAATAATAATGCTACCGTCTATACTTTTAAGCTTCGGAGTAACCTTTACTGGAGTGACGGGCAAAAACTTCGCCCTTCCGATATCCAGTTTAACCTCCCTGATGTGGAGGTTACTTATCCCGATGACCAAACTTTAACTTTTAAGCTGGCAGATTCCTTTATTCCCTTTCCTACCCTGCTTAATGCCCCGATTTTCCGGAAAAACAGCTTGGTTGGCGTGGGTCCCTATAAAGTGGTTAATCAGGAGATGAACCGTAGTTTAGTTTCTAAGCTGGTACTGGCGCCTCAAAAAGGGAATGGTTTACCAGTGGTGACGGTCCGTTTTTATCCTGATGAAAAAATTGCCCGTACCGCTTTTGAGCTGGGGGAGGTGGAAAGCTTGCTGGGGCTTTCTTCATTTGAAGGCCTCCAAGACTATCCCCAGGTGGCTTTAAAGGAAATAACTAACTTAAACAGATTGACGGCGGTTTTTTATAACACCAAGGACGCGGTACTTTCTGATAAGAACATGAGAAAAGCTTTAAGTTTTGCCTCCCCTGAACCGGAAGCGGAGGAAAAGGCTATTACCTCGATTTCCACCTCTTCCTGGGCCTTTAATAATACGCTTCGGGAAGCAGGAGGAGATCTGACAACAGCCAAATCATATCTGGCTAAGGTTCAGTCCGGGAAAGATAAAAACCTGGTTTTAACAACTATTCCCAGTTTAGCCGGGGAGGGAGGAAAAGTAGTAGAGGGTTGGAAGAAATTAGGATTATCAGTTCAGCTTAAGGTAGAAAGCGGGATCCCTCAAAATTTTCAGGCCCTTTTAATTTCCCAACCTATTCCTTCCGACCCTGACCAGTATGCCTTGTGGCATTCCACTCAGGAAGAAACTAATATCTCCAAATACTCCTCACCCCGGGTAGATAAAGATTTAGAGGATGGTAGAAAAACGGCTGATGCGGAGAAAAGAAAGGAAAAGTATTTAGATTTTCAAAAAGTTTTATTGGATGATTCGCCCGCCACATTCTTATATTTCCCTCCCATCCAGGTGCTTTACAGGCAAAGAATAAAAGCTGCTTTAGAGATGGTTTTGCCCTTCCAAGTTCCCCAGGGCTTGTGACTTAGTATGAGTTGCGGTTGATTTTTCGGATTCTGATATTTTTGGGAGTTACTTCCACCAGCTCTGAATCATCAATATATTCCAAAGCATCTTCTAAAGTTACCAGCTTTGGAGTGTTAAAGTGCTCGGAAACCCCCTCACCCGAGGAACGGTGGTTGGTTTGCTGCTTTTCCTTACAGACGTTAACCCTGATATCATCAACCCGGGAATTTTGCCCGACTACCTGTCCGGCATAAACCGGAGTAGAAGGACCGATAAATAAATCTCCTCTTCCCTGGGCGGCAATTAGCCCGTAAAGCTTTGTAATGCCATTTTCATGGGCTATTAAAGAACCTCTGTCTCTGGTATAAAGGCTTCCCGGGTCCTGACGGTATTCTAAGAAGCTGGCATTAATTATTCCTAAACCATGAGTATCTGAGATAAACTCACTTCTGAAACCAAATAAATCCTTGGTAGAGATAATGAATTCCATGGAAACCACCCCTTCATCTGAGCTCATATCCTGAAAAGCCCCGTGTCGAAGCCCCATTTTCTGCATTACTACTCCAGAGTACTCTTCCGGCACTTCCATAAAAACTCTTTCAAACGGAGTGAGCAGTATTCCATTTACCTTTTTCTCAATAACTTGAGGACGGGAGACTTGGAACTCATATCCTTCTCTCCTCATCCTCTCGATCAGTATTGCCAGATGAAGTTCACCTCTTCCGGAAACAATCCACCCGGCAGTAGTTTCCTCTACTCTTAGGGCCACATCGGTTTCCAGCTCCTTATAGAGTCTTTCCTGAATCTGGCGGGAAGTTTTAAATTCACCTTCTTTACCGGCAAAAGGTGAGGTATTGACGCTAAAAGTCATTCTTACCGTCGGTTCCTCGATCTCAAGAAGTGGCAAAGCTTCCGGTTTAGTGGCGTCGGCGATGGTTTCACCGATGGTGATATCGGGAATGCCGGCAATAGCCACAATGTCTCCTGCTCCTGCTTCAGTTGTTTCTATCCTTTCCAGGCCCTGAAAGGTCAAAAGTGTGGTCAGACGATACTTTTTCATGACACCAGATCTATTGATATGTGTAATCTCTTGTCCTGTTTTGAGACTCCCATTATAGATTCTGCCGGTAGCAATTCTGCCTTTAAAATTATCTCCACTAATGGAGGTTACCAGCATCTGTAAAGGTAAATTAGGGTTTCCGGAAGGCTGGGGGATATTTTCCAAGATAGCTTCAAAGATAGGGGAGATATCAGTCATTTTCTCCAAATCTGGTTCCTTTCCCGCTTTTCCTAACTTACTGGAGCAATAAATAGTGGGAAAGTAGGCTGATTCCTCATCAGCTCCAAGCTCTAAAAACAGATCAAAAGTTTTATTTAGAACATGCTGAATTCTGGCATCAGTTTTATCAATTTTATTGATTACTACAATAATTTTATGTTTTAGCTCCAGAGCTCTTTTTAGCACAAACCTGGTTTGGGGCATTGGTCCTTCCTTGGCATCTACCAGCAGCAGACATCCGTCTGCCATCTTTAAGACCCTTTCCACCTCTCCTCCAAAATCAGCATGGCCCGGAGTATCAATAATGTTAATCTTGGTGCCTTTCCAGACAATAGAAGCATTTTTAGAAAAGATGGTGATACCCCGTTCCTTTTCCAGGTCATTTGAGTCCATGATCAGTTCAGAGGTTTCAGAAAACTGCTTCCCCAGTTTTGTTTGAGATTGGCGAAGCAAAGCATCCACCAAAGTGGTTTTTCCATGATCAACGTGGGCAATAATTGCTACGTTCCTTATACTATTCATTTAAAAATCCTCCCTGCGGCAATCACAAGATCTTTTGTCTTCAAAAGTAGACTTATAATTGCAACGTTTCTAATATTATTCATATATCACTAAAAAATCCGCCTTCCGTTTATCCTGAGATAGTCGAAGGACGGTTTGTTAATTATACCTTTTTGGCTTGGAAACTACAAATCAGGAGGGTGTTTTTTGTTTTTAGACCACTCAATGGTTTTTTTAATGCCTGTTTTTAGATCTACCTGGGCTTTCCAGTGAAGAATTTCTTTAGCTCTTTTAGCGTCCAGACAGCTTCTCATCTGTTCACCCGGCCTGGCCGGTCCATGGACTTTCTCGATATCATTCCCTAGAGCTGTTTCGATGGCTTTTACAACTTCCAATAAATTTGTTTCTCTGCCTGTCCCGATATTTATCTCTCCCACAAAATTTGAATACATAGCTTTTAAGAAAGCTTGGACAATATCATCAACGTAGACAAAATCCCGGGTTTGGGTACCGTCTCCGGAGATGATACACCTCCTCTTGTTAACAGTATTATCTACAAAAATAGAGATCACCCCGGCCTCTCCGCCGTTGTATTGCCTTGGTCCGTAGATATTAGCTGGGCGGAGAGTGAGGTATTTTTGGCCATATACCTGGTAGTAATAGTTTAGATATTTTTCAAAAGTTAGCTTATGAATGCCATAGGGACAAATAGGGCTGGGGAGGAATTTTTCTGTGGTGGGGATTTCTGAAGCATCACCATAAACTGCTCCTCCGGTAGAAGAAAAGAAAATTTTCTCTACCTTGTTTTCCAGACAATTTTTTAGAATATTTAAGCTTCCGAAAACATTGACCTTATTATCGAAAATTGGGTCTTCTACTGATTTTCGGACATCAATTTGGGCAGCCAGATGGAAAACTAAATCGAAAGCTTCTTGGGAAAAGATCCGGGAAACTTCATCTGAGCAAATATCAACTTTATAAAATTTAGCCTGTGGATTTAAATACTCTCTTTTTCCGGTAACCAGGTTGTCCAAAACTGTCACCTGGTGCCCTAATTTAACCAGCTCGTCAGCCAAAGTGGAACCGACAAAACCGGCTCCCCCGGTAACTAAAATTTTTTTACTTTCTGACAAGAAAGCTTTACTTTTCATAGCCAACTTTTTAGGTTAGCACGTCCTTTAAATTTAGGCAAGGGTCCGAGGTGTTTAAGAAGTCTTTCTTGTAAGTTCTGGTTTCTTAGCGGTTGTATGATCGGCTGGTTTATCTTCAATGAAGCCTCTAATCTCATTTACAATTTGGTCAGGGTTATAAGCTGATTTAATTAAATAACCGATGGCTCCAAGTTTAAACCCCTGTTGAATAATCGTTTCCTGTCCTAAATTAGTGAGAAGTATCACCTTCAAAGACTTAAATGTTGGATCCTGTTTAATTAGTTTCAGAACCTCAAGGCCATTTATCCCGGGTAGCATAATATCTAAAACTACCAAATCAAAGAGCTCCGCTTTCATCGCTTCAAGCCCTTTTTCTCCCGTATTGAATGCAGATACCGTAAACCCGCTTCTCGTAAACTCTTCTACATACATATCACGGATAAAATCATCGTCTTCAACCAGCAGTATTTTCTTATTCATGGTCTTATTGTAATAATATAGCTGTATTTAAGCAAATATCAACCCCAATTTATTCCTGTCTGACGGTCTAAAGTCAGAATTTGCTTATCAATTTGGTTTAAAAAATGTATAGTAAAGTACATTAACTCTTTTTAATTTTTGCAAACTTTAGAATTTGAGTTTTCTTTAAAATCAAGCATGAAGAGCAGTTTTTCTGAAGGGCACGACTGATAAAATTCTCAAAGCCAACATAAATAACATCGTTCCTCTCATCTTTAGCAGTTTTAATAGCTGGCAATAAATCCGTATCTGATGAGATAAGAAAACATTTATCGTATTCATTTTTGATGGCTCCGCGTACTTGATCTACTGCAATTTGAACATCCACACCTTTTTCATTGAATTTTCCGTCTGAAAATAAAAGATATCCCAGTTTTATTTCAATGTTTTGATTTCTTAGGTTGGTGAATAGCTTCTGTTGATTTGCATAGAGGGATTGGGATTTTTTATTCCCGAGATATTTTCTGATTTCACCTACATAGTAAATTACATGAGCGGATTTATCTTTAGCCAAAGAGTGCGCTAATCCGGCATAGTCAAAATTAGTTAAATGGACTTGAGGTAAAATTCTTTTAACTTTCTTATAAAAATTACTGCCATCAAATTGAACTAAGATTTTCTTCTTCACTACTTTATCTTAGGTTATTGGGGAGTTTTAAACAATAAAAACCCCCGGGTCGAGTTGAGCCGGGGGGAATTAGCAAATCAAATGTATTTCTTTTGGAAATACAACATTATAATATCAAAAATAATGACAAAATGCAATAACCTGTATAAGTCAAGGACATTTGCGACATACCCCCTTTCTCAATCAGATATTGTAATGGACTTTTAAGGTCTAAGGATTTGTGGGGTCTGATGGTGTTGTACCAGATTAAATAGTCAGCCAGTTTCTGGTTAAGTAATATTTTGTCATCTAAGATATCTAAATTATTATCAATAAATTCTTCCTGGATGGTTCTGTTGTATCTTTCAATGTAGGTTTGGATTTTAGGACAATGAGGGTAGGAGAAAAAGTGGGGAATTGAATCAGCTTTTAGGGCATCATCAAATTCCCCAAGATTTTCTGCTCCATTATCTGTCTGCCAAGTTTTAACTACTCCCGGGTAAACACTTTTAAACCTTTGGTAGAAATCCTTCATATTTCTGGAGCTTAATCTCTTGTAATTTAAGGTTAGGGCAAACTTTAATTTAGCATCAATTGCTGAGAGGTAATAATCCCTGACCCCATTGTCTAATCTGATGACAGTATCAGACAGAATATACCCAAAATCTGCTGGTTTAGGTGACAAAAACCCACTTAAAAGAGGATCTATGCTCCAAGTTATATTTAAAGAAATACCCACCTATGATGAATTAGTGGCAGGGAGAGTTTAATTAGAAGATTGCGTAGAACAAGTTCCTACGCACAAAGTTCGAAAATCTAATGTCAGTGAGCCCGCTAGTACATTAAACAGACTGCAAGAATTCTCCAAATTATTCCTTCAGGACGGTCTAAACTCAGAGTTTGCTTATACCTTTGGCCTAAAAGATGTATAACAAAGTACAACAGGATTACTTAAAATTGGTAAACCTAATTTCCAGATGAGAGTTTAGAGCTTGGGCTAACTTTTTGAGAAAGGCAACGGACGGATTAGCTCTACCAGATTCAAGCCTTGAGATAACTGATTGTTTAGTACCAATTTTTTGAGCCAAGGATTTTTGTGTAATTCCTTTATTTCTTCGTGCCTCAATAATAGCATTAATAACAGCAAATTCTGGTTGTTGTCGATCAAACTCTGCTTTAAAAGTAGGATTTTTTAACTCTTCCTTTAACCAAATATCAAAATCTAAATGTTTTCTGTCTTTAGGTTTAATCATATAGCATATATGCTATACTATCTCTTTCATTTTGTCAAGAGCTACTTTGAGTTCTTTCGAAGGTGTTTTTTGACTTTTCTTTTTAAAAGCATGCAAGAGATAATATTCTGAATGGTAAATTGTATAAAATATCCTTATTTGTGCCGTTCCCGAAATTCTTAGTTCATACAGTTTATCTTGTATTTTTTTGATGTACGGAGGTTTTAAAAAAGGTCCTTGATTTTTGAGAAGCAATATTGAAAGAGCAATTTTTGAACGAATAATTGAATCTTGCTCTCCGA
>JAUSJM010000008.1 GCA_030647265.1 bacterium | reverse complement strand
TGGTTATACCTTTTGAGCCATTTATGGAAAGTTTTTCTAGTAATCCCAAAATGAGTGGCAGTGGCTTTAGCATTTTTACCAGCTTGAGTGTGATAGAAAATAATCCATTCCAGTTTAAGTTGAGCTTTAGGTGATAACCTTCTTTTACCTTCCTCTCTCACTTTGTACCAGTTAACAGAAATAGCCTTAGGGAAGAAATATGCCTGCCTAAAAGGAGCAGCTTTTAATTGTTGCCAGCGAGTAACTTTCATCGAGTTAAATCACCTCCCAAGGAATAAACTATACTTTAGATGTGTAACCGATGTTTCTCATCTTCTTCAGGGGGTGCATGTGCAGCCCATTTTCAAGGAATGTTTTTGTTTACGGGCTCAAAGGTAAAAATATCGAACACCTATATCAGAGTTTAATATACCAGTACAAAACTTTGCAACAATTAGGTATAAATACTTGATTTTCTGTTATACTCAGACCGATTTCGACTACTGCCTTAACAGGCACAATGGTAACAAAGCCCAAAACTAGGATTACATATAACAAGGTGAGGCTTTCCTTATTTTTATATTCGCATAGTGCATATATAATATCCGAATTACTTAAGACAGAAAATAAATCTCGTCAAAAGCTAGATATTAAATCTATAAATAGACTAAGCCAAATTCTGAACTTGAATATAAACTTATTGAGAAATTATTTTATATCTGGTAAATATCCTAAAAAAATTCCAAAACCTAAGAATGTAACAAAATACATCGTTGAAAGAAAAAGAATTTTTATTTATTTGGAAATAGAAAAAGAAATACTTAATTTAATGCTTGAAAAAAAGGATTAGCAAAGAACGGCTGTGAATGATTACGATTGGGCTTTAGTAGAACCTGCAGTAGAAAGAGCTGTTGGAAATTATCTCTGTAATATAAAGAATGATTCTGAATTTGAGGGAAAGCTCCTTTTATTGAAAATAAGATATAAAACTTATTATTACTATGTTGCTGATAAATATAAACTTCCCACAATAAGGATTTTGCCTTTTATATTGAGACTTATACGTAATTAGCAAGATTAATTAACTTGATACTCTCTCTAAATTTGTTTTTAAAGCTTGGGTAAGAAGATCTTCTAGCTTAGTAAAATCATAATTATCTGCAACCTTCATAGCTTCAACATATTTGTCCCTATCCTTTCCCGTCTCAGCTTTAATGGTTATGATGGGGAATCCTAGATTAAGAAGCAGTAAGTTAGTTAACAAACGGGCAAGTCTACCATTATAATCATTAAATGGATGGATCCAGACAAAACGGTGTTGAAACCAAGCTAAAAGAGATATCAGTTCTGCCAAGAATAATTCCTCACTTTGAGTAGATGGTAAGTGTTTTAGTCTTTCTGCAAGATCATCACAAAGATTTTGTATAAGTTCAGGGGCTTTACTAAAATGTGGTGGTTCGTATTCTCCAACAGTAACATCAATCTTTCTAAATTTTCCTGCCCAATCTGGAAATATAAAACTGAAGCCTTCTTTGTGCAGATCTAAAATAATTTGGGGAGTGATTTTGACTTTCTGACTACTTAGTTTAATAATATATTGTTGAGCCTTTTTAATACCTTCAGCCTCAAGTTTAATAATCTCTGAACGTGATAATATTCCAAAGACAGTTTCTTTAAAGCTAGTCGCGGATTTTGGTTTAGTAGATTTAGTCACAACTCAATTCTAGCACAATTTAGCTAAAAAGAGATTGAACTTGCTTGTGAGAAATATTTTCTCCTTCAAGACGCATCGTGTGATAAAGATCTTCAGGAAGAAGTTTTTTGATATCAGGTTTTTTATCCAATTTTAAATAGCGTTTTTGATAGTTTCTAAACGCTTGAATAAGACCTCTATTTTTATTTACTAATTGGATACTAGTCATAAGGATATTATAGCATATATAAGTATAAGGCTTAACAAGACTGGAACTCTTTTAGCCTCAAACTATCTCGATAATTGAGTAGATATTGTTTATTCGTGCCTATGCGGGACCGAGGGGACTCGAACCCCCGACCTCTTCCGTGACAGGGAAGCGCTCTAACCAACTGAGCTACGATCCCAAGAGTTTGGAACTTGCATATTGTACCAAAGCTCCTAGGTAGGGTCAATCAAAAGTGGTATATTAAAGCTATGGTTTTTACCAATGGGCAGATAGCTAAGAAACTTCGGGAGGTAGCTGCTGCTTATACTATCAAGAGAGGAAATCTCTTTCAGATAAGAGCTTATGAGAATGCTGCTGCAACTGTGGAGCATGCTACATCTGAACTTCATGATCTATGGGAGGAGGAACGCTTAGAACAGATCCCAGGGATTGGAAAGAGTTTACGATCTCACTTAGAAGAGCTTTTTACGACTGGGAAAGTGAAACATTGGGAAGAGATTAAAAAAAGTATCCCCCAAGGTTTCTTTGAGGTTTTAGGACTTTCGGGAATAGGCCCCAAAATAGCCTGGGAGCTGTCTAAACTGGGAGTTAAGGATAGGGAGGATCTTAGGGAGAAGCTGGAGTCAGGTTCTTTGGTGAAAGCGGGATTCTCAGAGAAGCTGGCCCTGAAGATTTTAATCTCCTTAAAGAATAATTCAAAAGCTAAAAGTGACAGGATGCTTCTACCCTATGCTTTTACCCAGGCTCAAAAGGTTTTAGATTACTTAAAGAAAAGCCCGGAAGTTGAGCAGGCGGAAGTTTTAGGAAGTCTGAGGAGGATGGTAGCCACCGTGGGGGATTTGGATTTTGCCGTGGCCTCAAATAACCCTCAAAAGATCAGTAATTATATCTCTGAAATGCCCGGTGCTGCCCAGGTTTTAGACCAAGGTGAGAGAAAAGTCTCACTGCTGACAAACTTCGGCCTGAGGTTGGACTTTTTGATTGCTGATCCCCAAAGCTTTGGAGCACTCCTTCAACACTTTACCGGTTCCAAAGCTCATAATATCCATCTGAGAACTTTGGCAGAACATAAGGGATTTTCTTTATCAGAATATGGAATAAGAAAAGTCAAAACTCGAAACTCAAAAGTCAAAAGTGAAGGTCAGAATTCAAAAGTTATCCCAACAAAAACTGAAAAAGAATTCTATCAATTACTGGGAATGGATATTCCTCCTCCTGAGATAAGAGAAGATAATGGAGAGATCGAGGCTGCTTTGAAGCATCAGCTCCCCAAGTTAGTAGAGATAAAAGATATAAATGGTGATTTACACCTCCATGACAGTTTTGATATTGAACCATCACATGACCTGGGAGAAAATGATCTTTCGGAAATCGTCCAAAAAGGCAAGAGTTTAGGGTACAAGTATATTGGGATCTCTGACCATTCACCAAGCCTGAAAAAGCATTCACCCAGGCAGATAGTTGACCTTATTAAGAAGCATAAAAAGTTGATTGAACAACAAAATTACTCTTATAAATCCATTCGGGTACTAAATTTACTCGAAGTGGATATTCTTCTTGATGGGACTTTGTCAGTGCCTGAGGAAGGTCTGAAAGAGTTGGATTTTGTTATTGCCAGTGTTCATTCGGTTCATGATATGCCGAAAGTTAGGATGACTAAAAGGCTGCTGAAAGCTTTAGAGAATCCCTATGTAAAAGTTTTGGGACACCCTACCAACAGGCTGATTGAGAAAAGGCCGGAATCAGATATTGACTGGGAGGTAATTTTTAAGCTGGCTGCCTCCAAGGGAGTTGCTTTAGAGATTAACGCTTCTCCCGACAGATTAGATCTTCCTGACCAGTTAGTAAGAATGGCTAAAAGTTTAGGGGTAAAGTTTGTTATCAACACCGATGCTCACGAAGTAGCAGGCATGGAAAATATGTTTTTCGGGGTGGCGGTAGCAAGACGGGCTTGGTTGACTAAGGAAGACGTTATTAACAGTTGGGAGTGGACAAGGTTTGCTAGATGGAGTAAAATATAGGTAGTAAAAATGACTACTTTTTATATTATTGCTGGTATAATTTTTGTTTTCCTGGTTTGGCTTCTTTCTACCTATAACTCTCTGGTAACTTTAAGAAACAGAGTCCGTGAGGCCTGGTCCCAAATAGATGTCCAACTGAAAAGACGCTCTTCTTTAATTCCCAACCTGGTGGAGACAGTTAAAGGTTATGCCAAACACGAGAAGGAAGTGCTGGAGAATGTGACTAAAGCTAGAACTTCTCTAATGAATGCTAAAAATCCTCATGAAGCTGCCGATGCAGACAATATGTTAAGCGGAGCTTTAAAAACCCTCTTTGCTGTAGCTGAGAATTATCCTCAGCTTAGAGCTACAGAAAATTTTAAAGAGCTTCAGGAAGAGCTATCTGACACAGAAACCAAAGTGGCTGCCTCCAGGCAGTTTTATAACACCAATGTTTTAGATTTAAACAATACTATAGAGACTTTCCCCTCAGCTTTGATAGCCAATATGTTCGGTTTTACTAAGGAGGAGTTTTTCAAGGCAACGGAAGAAGAAAAGGCTGACGTTAAAGTAAACTTCTAATGGCCACGGTTAATACTGCTTGGGATCATGTGTCCCAAAACATCTTTAAAACCTGGGTGATTTTTTTCTTCTTTTCCCTTTTTACTGTGGGAGTAATTTATGTAATTGCCAGGGGGTTTGGATATGGAGAGATGGGTGGACTAGGTATAACGGGTTTTGCTCTTATTATGGCAGGAGTAATGAATTTTATCTCCTACTATTGGTCTGACAAAATAGTTTTAGCAATCTCTGGAGCTAAACCTGTTGATGAAAAAAGTAACAAAGAGCTTTATAGACTTATAGAGAACTTAACTATAGCTGGAGGTTTGCCTTTACCTAAAATTTATACCATAGATGACAGTGCTCCTAATGCTTTTGCCACAGGTCGAGATCCTAAACACTCTGCTATTGCCTTGACTACTGGAATTTTACAAAAACTTAACAAACAGGAGTTAGAGGGTGTTATTGCTCATGAACTGTCCCATATTGGTAACAGGGATACTTTAGTGATGACAGTTGTTTCAGTGTTAGTAGGAACCATAGCCTTACTTTCAGATTTTTTCTTAAGATCGATGTTCTATGGAGGGAGGGATAATGACAGTGATAACAAGGGTAATACTATCTTTTTAATATTGGCTTTAGTATCAGCAATATTGGCCCCCATTGTGGCCATGTTAATTCAACTGGCTTTATCCAGGAGAAGAGAGTTTCTAGCTGATGCCTCAGGAGTTCTCCTTACCAGATATCCCCAAGGACTGGCCAGTGCTTTATTGAAGATCTCTGGAGATAAAGAGCCTTTGGAAGTGGCTAATCGAGGTACAGCCCACCTTTACATCGTAAACCCACTAAAAGGCCAGTCTGCTATCGGCTCGCCTCGCTCCGCGGGCGGAGCTGGTTGGTTTGCCAGTTTATTTAATACTCACCCTAGAATAGAAGACAGGGTTAAAGCTCTCCATCAAATGGAAGGCAAGGTGTAGATGCTAATTGATGAAGTGGAGAGCGTTATTTTTAGGGCGGGACATGGGGGAGCTGGTAAAGTCTCTTTTGTGCCTTCCAGAAATCAAAAAGGTGGGCCTGATGGGGGGAATGGAGGACGAGGTGGAGATCTTTATATTAAAGTTTCCTCGGATTTAACAGCCTTAAACCAGTTTTCCAAGACTAAAGTTCTGGCAGCTGAAAATGGAGCTATGGGGGGAGGAAATAAAAAGTCTGGTCTGGATGGAAAAGACTTAGCAATAACTTTACCAATGGGGACTTTAATTATAGATAAGGTTAATGGTGAAGAAGTAGACTTAAATGATTTAAATCAGTATATTTTATTTTGTAAGGGGGGTAAGGGAGGCAAGGGGAATGCTGAACTGGCTAATTCCCGGAATACTACTCCCAGGGTAGCCCAAAAAGGTTTACCGGGAGAAGAAAAACATCTCAAGCTGGTTTTAAGACTGATTGCTGATTTTGGATTAATAGGACTGCCTAATGCTGGGAAAAGCAGTTTGTTGAATGAGTTAACCTCTGCTAATGTCAAAGTAGCCAGTTACCCTTTTACTACCCTAGAAGCTAATTTGGGGGTATTAGGTAGCCCTTCGACTCCCTCTGGTCGCTCAGGACGTGGAAGAATCCTCGCTGACATTCCTGGTTTGATAGAAGGAGCATCTAGTGGGAAAGGCCTAGGAATTAAGTTTTTAAAACACATTGAGAAGGTAGGATTATTACTTCACTGTATTTCCTCAGAATCTGAAGATGTATTAAGGGATTATCAAACCATCAGAGATGAGATGAAAAAATTTAGCCTAGAACTTTTAAAGAAAAAAGAGATCATCCTGCTGACTAAAACTGATTTAGTCTCTGGGGATGAGGTGAAGGCAAAAAGCCAAGCCCTTAAGAAATTTAAAAGAAAAATTCTTCCTGTTTCTATCCATGACTTTGATAGTTTAGAAAAACTAAGAAATGTTTTAGCTACTTAGTCTGTTCGGTAGTTAAAGGTTGACATCTGTGCCTAGGTAGAATATATTCTTTATCTTGTAAGTTGAGAAAATAAAATGGTGGCAGAAGTTTGTATTGATACAAGAAATTTGGCTACAGCAGCAGACAGGAGGCAGGCTCGTGAAGAGGCTTCCCAAACTGGGAAGTCACACCTAGAGTTAGCCCGGCGGTGGGCAAATCTAGGGGTAGTTGGTAATACCGCAGCTCACTTATTTTATTTGAGAGGATTAAGTTTTATGAATCAGGCGAAAATTTTATCAACTGCTTACAGGGGTGAGGCAAAAAGAGATGATAGGGTGGCTGTAGATCTATTGAGACTTGATAGGTGGGGAGGCCATCTTTTCTATGAACGAACTAAGAGAGGTATTGAAATAGTGATGATGTTGGAAATGTTAGTAAAGAGAGACTCTTTTAAAGAAAGCTGCCTGAACTTTTAGATTACTGGTACCTCTGCACCTCCTTCTTAACAGTTTCTTATCGATAAAGTATAATCTTGCTATGAAACTAACAGCAGATCAGGTGAAGAAGGTAGCAAAGCTCGCTAATCTTCCACTCTCCGATGAAGAGATTGAGAAGTACTCAGGCCAGCTCTCCAAAATTTTAGATTATATTGACCAATTAAATAGTGCTGACACCTCTGAAGTGGAACCGACATTTAATGTGACAGGGCTTTCCAATGTTTTAAGAGAGGATAAAGTTGGGGAAAGTTTACCTCAGGAAGAAGCTTTACAAAATGCTTCTCAAGTAAAAGATGGTTTCTTTGTCACCAAAGGAGTTTTTGAAGAATGAGTGATAGCGATTTAACAAAACTGACTTTAATAGAGACTATTAAAGGGTTAAAAAATAAACAGTTCTCGGGGGAAGAGCTGAACAATACTTATAGAGAAAGGATTAAACAGCTAAATCCAAAGTTGAATGCTTACCTCTGGACTGCAGAGAAATCTTCAGGAATTCCAGCTGCTATCAAAGATATCATTATTACCAAAAATATTCCCACTACAGCTGGTTCTAAGATTTTAGAAGGTTTTATTCCTCCCTACGATGCTACAGTGATAGAGAGGTTGAAAGTAAAGGGGATTGGGGTGGTAGGAAAAACTAATTGTGACGAGTTTGCCATGGGCTCTTCCGGAGAAAATTCAGCCTATGGGGTTGCTAAAAACTCTTGGGACTTATCTAAAGTGCCTGGGGGGTCTTCTTCCGGTTCATCTGCAGCAGTGGCCTCAGACATGTGTGTCTTTGCTTTGGGAACAGATACAGGTGGGTCAATCAGGCAGCCAGCTTCTTTATGTGGAGTGGTAGGACTCAAGCCAAGCTATGGGAGGGTTTCCAGGTATGGAGCTATTGCCATGGCCTCATCATTTGATCAGATCGGGCCAATTACTAAAACAGTAGCTGATGCCAGACAGGTTTTAGAATGGATTTCCGGGCCTGATGGATATGACGGTAATTGTGTTGAAGAAGGGTTTAGGGTAAAGGGTAAAGGGTATGGTGAAAACCTAAAGGGATTAAAAGTGGGAATACCTAAAGAGTATTTTGGGAAAGGGTTAGACCAGGGAGTGGAAAAAGTTGTGAGAGAAGCGATTAAGAAACTGGAAGAGCTGGGAGCAGAAATTGTGGAGGTGACTTTGCCCCACACAGAATATGGTATTGCTGCTTACTATATCATCATGGCTTCAGAGGTTTCTTCGAATTTAGCCAAATATGACGGGATTAGATTTGGTGGAACAAGAGATAAATTTGGAGATGAGGCAAAAAGGAGAATTATGCTGGGAACTTTTGCTCTCTCTTCAGGATATTATGATGATTATTATGCCAAAGCTGCCAGAGTAAGGACCCTAATTAAAGAAGATTTTGCTAAAGCTTTTGAGAAATGTGATGTCATAGTCGGTCCAGTTTCCCCTACTGTGGCTTGGAATTTGGGAGAGAAAACACAGGATCCTTTAACGATGTATCTTTCTGATGCTTATACCATTCCTGCCAGCCTAGCAGGAATTCCTGGATTATCCGTTCCCTGTGGATTCGTAAACAACTTACCTGTAGGACTGCAAATTTTAGGAAAATATATGGATGAGGAAACTATTTTGAATGTTGGCGAGGTTTATGAGAAGGCGACTAGCTGGCATAAGGAGAAACCAAAAATATAATGACCTGCTTCGCTCGCAGTATGAGATATTTTACTACTCGCTTGCAGAACCTGGCCTTTTTTGAAAGGATTCAAAAAACGTGAAATACGAACCAGTTATTGGATTAGAGGTCCATGTAGAACTAAACACTAAATCCAAGATGTTTTGCAGGTGCTCTGCTGACTACTTTGGAAAGCAACCTAACACCCACACTTGTCCTGTTTGTTTAGGTTTACCCGGGGCTTTGCCTTTCACTAATAAGGAAGCTATAAAAAAGTGTTTGCAGATCGGTTTGGCTCTGAATTGTAAAGTGGTAGATCTTTCCAGGTTTGAAAGAAAAATTTACTTTTATCCGGATTTACCTAAAGGCTATCAAATCTCTCAGTATAGATGGCCCCTTTGTGTGGAAGGTTGGCTGGAAGTGGAAGACAAAGATGGAAAGGTTAGCAAAATTAAGATTAACAGAGTTCATCAGGAAGAAGACACTGGAAAATTATCACACATTGGAGGTGTGACACTCATTGATTACAACAGATCCACAGTGCCTTTGGTGGAGATTGTCACTGAACCAGATTTTACTGATCCATCCCAGGTAAAGGACTATGCTAAAAAACTTCAGCAGATATTCAGGTATCTGGGAGTTTCCAGTGCTGATATGGAAAGAGGGGACATGAGGCTGGAAGCCAATGTCTCGGTAAGACCTGCAGGACAAAAGGAACTGCCAAACTACCGAGTAGAGTTAAAAAATATCAATTCCTTTAGGTTTATGACAGCTGCTATTGAGTATGAGATTAAAAGGCAGATTGAGGCTTTAGAGAAAGGAGAAAAGTTAACTCAGGAAACTAGAGGCTGGAATGAAGCCAAAAGGGATACCTACTTACAGAGGTCCAAAGAGGAGGCTCATGATTATCGTTATTTCCCGGAGCCGGATATTTCTGAGTTAAGGGTGAAGAGTGATGAGTTAAGAATTAAGGAGGAGATAGTGGAATTACCTAATAGGAAGGCAAAAAGGTTTGTGGCAGATTATGGAATTTCTAGACAAAATGCTCAAGTTTTGGTAGATTCAAAAGAGCTGGCTGGTTATTTTGAGGAAGCTATAAAGCTAGGTAGAGAGAAACAACTAAAGCCACAAGAAATTGCCAACTATATTGTGAACCAAAAAATTAAATTAGCCTCAAAAGACCAAGTCTTACGTGCGGTAGAAGATCTTGCTGGGAAGAGGGTGGGAATACTTGAGGATGAGGTAAAGATAGAAAAGATTGTAGCAGAGGTAATATTTGAAAATCCTAACTCTGTGGAGGATTACCAAAAAGGAAAACTGAATGCTCTTCAGGCTTTAATCGGTGGGGTGATGAGGAAAACTCAAGGAAAAGTAAATGTAGAAAAAGTCAGACGAATCCTAGAAAGTAAGCTCCAAAACTGAGGTTCTTACCAAACTCCTACTTGAAATTGTGGTTGTTTCCATAGTTAAATGAATATCGTTAAAGCACCTGCCCCTAATCTCATGCCAAATTTTGTTCACCTTCACGGTCATACCGAATATTCTCTTCTTGATGGAATTTCCAAAGTAAAAAAATTAGTAAAGGCAGTTAAAGAGATGGAAATGAATGCTGTTGCCATAACTGACCATGGGGTAATGTATGGAGCTATTGAATTTTATAAAACTTGTTTGGATCAAGAAGTAAAACCTATTGTAGGTTGTGAAGTGTATGTAGCCAAAAGGTCCCATAAAGATAAAGAGGGTAAGGTTGATACTGAGCCTTACCATTTAACCCTGTTGGCTAAAAACTATCAAGGCTATAGGAACCTCATGAAACTTACTTCCATCGCCCACCTTGATGGTTATTATTACAAGCCCCGGGTAGACAAGGAACTGCTAAAAGAATTTCATGAGGGGATTATTGCTTTATCAGGCTGTCCAGGTGGTGAATTTGCGGAAAGTTTAAAAGAGGATGATTTTAAAGAGGGAGAAGGGATTATTAAAAAGTACTTGGAGATTTTTGGGGAGGGTAACTTTTATTTAGAGCTGCAAGACCATGAATATGAAAAGCTGCTCAAACAACCAAACTTAGAACCAAGAGTTCTGCAGGACCTGCAAAGGATGGCTGCTTTCCAAAAGATTTGGTGGAAAGCAGTGAGACAACTTTCTTCCAAGGTAGGTTTGCCCATTGTGGCCACCAATGATTATCACTACGTAAATTTAGATGATGCTGATGCCCAGGATGCTGTGCTCTGTGTCCAGACCGGTAAGTTTATCAAGGATATTAATAGGCTTCGGATGATTGATACTCCTAATCTTTATATCAAATCTTCGGAAGAGATGTCTGGGATGTTTTCAGATCTTCCTGAAGCTATAGCCAACACCGTAAAAATAGCTGAGAAGATAGACTTAGAGATTACTTTAGGCAAACCCCACTTTCCTATTTTTGATGTTCCCGGAAACGAGGACCCCATGGCTTACCTTCGAAAAATTTGTGATGAAAGATTTGCAGAAAAGTTTCCTGATGATGACGGAAAATTAAGAGAAAGATTAGATTACGAGCTTTCAATTATTGAGAAGAAAAACTATGCCACTTACTTTTTAATTGTGGATGATTTTATCGATTGGTCTCATCAGCAAGGTATTATCACCAACACTCGGGGTTCGGCAGCTGGATCACTGGTGCTTTATGTGTTGGAAGTTACTAATATTAACCCGGCAGATTATCTGTTGCCATTTGAAAGATTTTTAAATCCCTGGAGACCTTCACTGCCTGATATTGACGTTGATTTTGCTGATGACAGACGGGATGAAGTTATCCGCTACGTTATGGACAAGTATGGTCATGATAAGGTAGCTCACATCATAACCTTCGGAACTATGATGGGCCGGGCTGCTATTCGAGATATAGGCCGGGTTTTAGGGATGTCTTACGGAGAGGTAGATAGGATTGCTAAACTTGTTCCTCCTCCTAAGCAAGGTTTCCATCAGAGTCTTGATGATGCCTTAAAAGAAGTACCGGATTTAAACCAACTATATAAAGAGGATCCTCATGTGAAAACTTTAATTGATTTAGCAAAGAAAATCGAAGGAACGGTTCGTCATGCTTCTGTCCATGCTGCAGGTTTGGTCATTGCCCCTACCAGCTTAACCGACTTTACTCCACTGCAACGAGAGGCCAATGGAGATAAAATTGTCACCCAGTATGACATGTATTGGGTGGGAGAGGACGGAGTAGGCCTGGTCAAAATGGATATGCTGGGAATTCGGAACCTCTCGATTTTGGGGGAGGCGGTAAAAAGGGTCAAAGAGAATAGGAATATGGAGGTAAATTTAACAAATCTTCCTTTAAACGATAAAAAAACTTATGATCTTCTAGCGAAGGGGGAAACAATGGGACTATTTCAGCTGGAGGGTTCTGGGATGACAAGATATTTGGTGGATCTGCAGCCAACTAATATTTTTGACATTATGGTGATGATTGCTCTTTACCGCCCCGGGCCATTGAGTATTATTCCTGAATATATTGCCCGTAAGCGTGATCCCAAGAAAATTACTTATCTTGACTCTCGGATGGCGGAATATATGGGTCGCTCTTTGGGCCTTTTAGTTTATCAGGAGGATGTCATTATGACTGCTATCAAAATTGCCGGGTACACCTGGGAGGAAGCAGATAAATTCCGGAAAGCCATGGGTAAAAAGATTCCCGCGGAGATGGCCAAACAGAAGGATCATTTTATTGAAGGAGCGGTGGCGAACGGTATGGGAAGGAAAAAAGCTGAAGAACTATTTGATCTCATAGAAAAATTCGCTGCCTATGGTTTTAATAAAGCCCACAGTGCTTCTTATGCCATGGTTTCATACCAAACAGCTTATATGAAGGCTAACTTTTCGGTGGAGTTTATGGCAGCGGTGATGACTGCGGAGTATGGAGACACCGAGAAAATTGCCCATGCTATGGAGGAGTGTAAGAGGATGGGGATTGTGGTTTTACCACCTGATGTAAATAAATCCAAAGTGGGGTTTGAAATTGAGGATATTCAAAAGCTTTCTGAGGAAGAGCTGAACAGACAGGTAAGAGAAGTGGACCGGGCAGAACATCAACAGGGTATTAGATTTGGTTTATCAGCTATTAAAAATGTTGGTATCTTAGCTATCGAGTCAATTTTAGAAGCCAGAAAGAAGGAAGAGTTTAAGTCTTTAGCTGATCTTTGTGGCAGGGCAGACAATAGGTTGGTTAACAGAAAAACTTTGGAAAGCTTAATTAAAGCTGGGGCTTTGGATGCTTTGGGTTCGAGGGCTGCCCAAATGATAGTTTTGGACCAGGTTTTAGAAAAAGCCCATGCTAAGACTAAGAAGGGAAATGAGGGACAGGTAGGATTATTTGGAGAGGAGGAGGTCTCAAATGAGATAGTTGTTCAGCTACCGGATGTACCGGAGTGGGAGCTGGATCAACTGCTTAACTTTGAAAAAGAGCTACTGGGTTTTTATCTTCATGAACCTCCCTTCCAAGAAATCTTAAGGGAGGCGGAAAGCCGTTGTCCTTATAAGTTGACAGAATTAAATGAGGATCTTGTCGGTCAGAAGGTGATTTTAGGAGGAGTAGTTACTGAGGTAAAAAGGGTGATTACTAAAAAAAGCCAGGCAGAGATGGCTTTTGTGAAGCTTTCCGATGGGACAACAGAGATAGAAGCGGTAGTTTTTCCCACCACTTTTCAGGCTTCCAAAGAGTTTTTGGAAAATGATAGGGTGGTTGTGGTGTGGGGAAAGATTGATAAAAGGGAAGACCAACTAAGCTTGGTGGTAGACAGGGTTAGTTTATATGACAGTGAGACTTTTGATCCGGGAGAGGTGAAGGTGATGGAGACTTCTAAAACAGTCACTGCTAAGAAGGAGAAGGAGGTGGAGATTACTGTGCCCAGGGATTGTGGGGTAGATATTTTACAAAAGGTGAACAGAATCTTAAGAGGATTTCCGGGGAGTTTGAAAGTAGCCTTGCTTTTGCCCAATAGGGGGAATGATTTAAAGAGGATGGATCTTCCTTTCGGCATCAAAGTTGATCCGGTACTTATAGAACAAATTGAGGCACTTTTAGGGCAGGGCTCCTTTAGGTTGACCCTTCTATAGACTCAGGGTCAATTCTGGAAAGCCAGAATTGACTTAAGATGGTAAAAAAGTTACAATCTAGAGCATGATTTCAGCAAAAGTTGCCACTACCGAGTTTCATATTGGGGATACTTTGCGTGTCCATTCTACTGTAGTGGAGGGAAATAAAACCAGAACTCAGGTTTTTGAAGGCATTTTAATCTCTCTTTCCGGAAGGGGAGAAAACCAGATGATGACAGTAAGGAGAGTTGGTGCAGGCGGAGTCGGGGTGGAAAGAAAGTGGCCTTTGGATGCCAGATCTTTGGTAAAAGTGGAGGTCAAAAAGAAAGCTTCCAATCCCAGAAGAAGCAAACTTTATTATCTTCGTAACCTCGTCGGCCGTCAGGCAGTGAGAGTGTAAGTGATTTTTCCTACATTAGATATTGAAAACAAACTTTGGAAGAAAGGTTACCACTATATTTGTGGTTTGGATGAGGTGGGAAGAGGGTGTTTTGCCGGGCCGGTGGTAGTAGGAGCTGTGATTTTCCCAAAAGATGTGATTCTTCCTGAAGGTGTGGCTGATTCCAAACTTCTAAGGCCTAAACAGAGGGAAAGGTTATCTGAAGAGATTAAAAAAGTAGCTTTAGACTGGGCTGTAGCTGAAATAAGTGTGAGGGATATAAATAAGGTAGGAATAGGGAAAGCTACCCAAAAAGCCTTTCGAAAGGCAGTTAGAAATATAAAACCTAAGCCAGACTTTGTTGTATTTGATGCTTTTTACAATTTGAACGTAGTGAAAATTGCAAGCTCTGCTTACATTAAGCACTTAAACAGGAAAAAGCAGCAACCTGTCAAAAATGGAGATAAAATTTGTGCTTCCATCTCTGCCGCTTCCATTATTGCTAAAGTTTATAGGGATAATTTGATGACCAAGCTTCATCAAAAATATCCCAAGTATGGTTTGGCAAAACATAAAGGTTATGGAACAAAAGAACATCAAGCAGCTATTAAAAAGTATGGTTTATGTAAAATTCACAGAAGATCTTTTAATCTGGAAAAGTTTTTGCTTTAATTTGTGATATGAACAGTAAAATTGCTTTTATTATACCTTGACATGGGGATGATGGTAGCGAGGAAAAATATCAAAAAATAGATTTTCTCAGTTTGGTATTTTTTATTGCTTCAGCAGAGTTAAATCCCAATGCTCAAATATTATGTTCCTTATCACCCTGGTTTTCTGAAGATTTACCCAATATTAAACAATGGTGGATAAAGGCTATGGGAGAAAATAGAAGAAGAGACTTTGAGACAATCAAATCTGATGAGTTGGCTAAGAAGATAACTTGTAAAACAATTATGTTAGTTGGGTCTAACGAAGGAAAAGAGGTAAGGATATCGAATAATAGGATTTATAGACTCCTAAAAGGGGATAAGGATTACCAAGTGATAAATGGGCCTAAACATGATATTGTAGACCCAGATTATCAAAATAAGATAGCTGATGTTATCAATCAATTCCTTATATAACTAGATTAAGAACTTTCTCTTAAGATTTCAGTCATTTGATTTATTACTTGTATGTTGTTAATTTCGAAGATAGCCTTTAGTTCCTGGTATCTTCTAAAAATATTTTCTAAGGGTACTAGTTGAAGATTAAAGGTAAGTTGAATTTGAAAATATTTCTCAGAATTGATCTGTTCTTCTAACTTCCCAAAAGAGAAGTTCTTTACTGGAAAATAATTTATCAGGAATTTTTTAAAACCATAAATTTGAATTCCTTCTTGGTTTTTTACTAGTAAAAATAATTTTTTTGAAAAAGATGCTGATGGGAGAATAACTGTAAAGTAACAAGTCTTTTCACCATAAACCCCAATTTCACAAAAGTCAGTAGTTATAGTTGGAACTGCATACTCAATAAGTTTTCTGTTATCATCATAGTTTCCAGAGGTCATTTCAATTTCAGAAGCAGGATAATCGGCTTCTTTTAATAGCATTTTAAAAAAATTTAAAAAATTATTATCGTTCATTTTAACAATCTTTTTTAGATGTGACACTTTCTGCTATTTGGTTTCCTTAAGATGTATTATAATCTAAAAATGGAGGAGTTAAAAAAATTAGTTAAAGAAATTTTAGATCAGGCTTATATTATGAGTTTGGCTACTGTTGATGAAAGTGGTCCCTGGGTTTCTGATTTAGTTTTTGTTTATGATGACGATTTTACCATTTATTGGCTAGCACTTCCTAATACCCGTCGCTCCCAAGCGATTTTAAAAAATCCCAAGGTAGCAGCAAGCATTACAGTTAGTAATAACCAGGGGGAAGATAATGTAGGATTGCAACTGGAAGGGATAGCAGAAAAGATTGAGGGAGATATTTTAGAGATAGCCACCAAACATCTAAATAAGAGGAAAAAACCTGCTCCCACTAAAGAAGGGGAAATTTTTGAAGGTAATCAATGCTGGTACAAATTAAAACCCAGTAAGATTTAAATAATTTATGAACCTCTCTGGGGATTTGAGAAGAAAGATCTTCTACTGGATTAGATTCTGGATAAGTTCAGTGACATAATAGAGAGATGTCCACTACTTCTACTGGTAATAAAGGTGAGGATTTAGCTTGTGAGTATCTAAAGAAACAGAGATACAAAATTCTGGAGAGGAATTATAGGATCAGGGGAGGGGAGATAGATATTGTTGCCCAAGATAAAGAATACCTGGTTTTTGTGGAAGTAAAAACTAGGTATTCTCATGATTTTGGTTTACCAGTGGAATCCATGACCCCCTGGAAGGTGAAATACCTTCTTAAAACAGCCCGGTTTTATCTGTTAAAAATAGGTTGGGGAGACGGGCCTTACAGGATAGATTTTGTAGGCATAGATTTTGCTGATCATCCAGAGAACCCCCAAATTGAGTTAATAAAAAATATCACAGGGTAGCTTTGGTAGCGCGTAGGGGATTAAGTCTACTTCTTGCTTCGCTCAGAGATCTTGTAATTCGCTACACTCGTTATCGAACCCCCTTACCTCTGTGAGGGGCGTGTAGTTCTCTCACAACACAGGCAGAAACAAAAAAATCCCACACAAGGTGGGAATATTTTTGTTTGTAGCGCGTAGGGGAGTCGAACCCCTGATTCCTGGGATGAAAACCCAGTGTCCTAGGCCACTAGACGAACGCGCCGTGTGAGTCGGGTGGGATTAAGTCTACTTCTTGCTTCGCTCAGAGATCTTGTAATTCGCTACGCTCGTTATCGAACCCCCTTACCTCTGTGAGGGGCGTGTAGTTCTTTCCCTTGCCGACCGCAAAATGAAATTTGCGCTTGGACAAGCCAAGCTCAATTTCATTGTGAGCCGGGTGGGATTCGGACCCACGACCAAGAGATTAAAAGTCTCCTGCTCTACCGCTGAGCTACCGGCCCAACTTGAGTATTTTACCGTAAAAATACTCAAGAGTAAATTATTCCACCATAAATTCTTCTCTTCCAAAGAGATTAACCACTAAAAGAAAAAACAACAAGCTTGAGTTTAGCGGCGGTAGGAACTATTGCGGTTAAAATTTCCCCGGTTTCGATCCTTGTTAAATCCACCACGATTGTCATCCCGGCGGAAACCTCCTCCCGCAGGCCTGTCTTCTCTGGGTTTAGCAACGGAAACAAAGATGTTTCTTCCACCAACATTAGAACTATTCAGTTCCTGAATGGCTTTCTGAGCCTCTTCGTCATTTTGCATTTCCACAAATCCAAAGCCTTTGCTTTGTCCGGAAAATTTATCAGTAATGACAGCTGCTGACTCTACTTTACCAAAAGGAGCAAAGAGCTCTTGTAACTCTTGGCTGGTTAGAGAGTACGGCAAACTGCCGACAAATAACTTGGTCATATTACAAAATCACCACCTCTCTTTTAATCTCTTCTAATGTGGTGAAACGTATTTCTCGAGGTCTTCGAAAGAAGGGTAATCGAAGAAAAAACTTTCAATCCCAAAATCACTATCAGAGTACAAACATATTATAGCACAATTAAGGTTAAGATTCAGTAACTTCTCTTGAAATCAAGGATTTAAAGGCGTTTGTGTTGGATAACTCATCCCTTAAGGTTGTTACAGTTCTATGAAGAAGGGCTTTTATTGCTCCTTCTGTTCGGTCCATATGGCCAGCGCTTGATAAAAAGTTTTGGCTGTTAAGTCTTCGGCATCATGGATATTACCTGTGCGTACGAGAATATAAGAGTAGATGGTACGCACATGTCTGTGATAAAGAATGCCAAAGGCCTCCGGATCTCTTCTACTATGCTGGCAAAGATGTGATTAATTCCGAGATTTATCTGTTTCTTTCATTCCTGACAAAGAGATAGGTGCCGATAAAGAGGAAAGCGGTAAACATTAAAGCGATGATCAATAAATTAGTCAGAGGGCTAGATAAGACAACCCGGCTGTATTCAGGCTTACCCAGATAGTACACTCCCCTGATAAGATCAACAGCATAAGTCATGGGGGAGATCTTGGAAAGGATTGATAAGTAAATGGGTAAATTTTTGATGGGGCTAAAAACTCCTGCCAGGAAAAACTGGGGGAAGATGATAAAAGGGAAGATCTGGTTGGCCGAGCGTTGCTCGCTTAGATTGGAGAGTACCAGGAGGCCAAATGACCCTCCCAGTAAACAAATAACCAAGGCTGCTGGGAAAATGGCTAACAGCTCAGAGAAACTAAGATGGATACCCATGATGAAGCCAAAAAGAAGCACGCCCGTACCCTGTACCATGGCTACGGAGGATTCTCCTAAGATTTTACCGATAATGATGGAGTAGCGGGAGACTGGTGAAACAAACATCTCCTGGGCAAAATCTGTTTCCCGATCCTGAATAAGAGAAATAAGACCGGAAGCAGTGGATTGAAAAAGGGTTTGGCCGATCACTCCGGTAAAAGTAAAAATTAAAAAGTTTAAACCGGCAGCCTGGCTTAAATTAGACTGCAGACTGCTTCCCAAAATTCCTACAAAGACGATGGGAAAGATAAAGGTTGCCAGGATTCTTCCCCGGTCCTGGCGAAACTTAGTAAAATCACGGTAGGCAATAGCTAGTATAGTGTTTAGGTTATTCACTGTTTTCTATAACTTCAAAGTAAGCCTCCTCTAGAGTATGGTTTGGTCCGACCCAGCTTTTTTTAATCTCTTGTGGAGTGCCTAAAGCAACAATTTTACCTTTGTTAATAATACAAACGCGGTCTGCACCTTCTGCTTCTTCTAAATAATGAGTAGTCAAAAAAATTGTGGTGCTTTCTTTTTTTCTGATTTCATTTAGATACTGCCAAAGATCCCTACGGCTGATTGGGTCAAGACCGGAAGTTGGTTCGTCTAAGAATAAAATCTTAGGCTTATGCATCAAAGAGCGGATGATCTCCATTTTGCGTTTCATTCCTCCGGAAAGAGTTTTAACTGGCTTAAAAATCTGTTCTTCTATTCCCAAAACATGGGCTAGTTCGGAAACCTGTTTTTTGTAAGCCTCTGGCATAAAAGAGAAGCCGGGACGGAAGGGGTAAAGTCCGTATAAAATGGCGTGAAGGCGAATATTTTCTTCCGCGGTGAGATTTTGATCCAGACTGGGGTTTTGGAAGATGATGCCGATCTTTCGGCGCACCAAACTGGCCTGTCTTTCAGTATCCAAGTCTGCCACTTTAATATCACCCGAGGTTTTGGAGAGGGTAGTGGTTAAGATGGAGATAGTAGTAGTTTTCCCTGCTCCGTTAGGCCCCAGGAAAGCAAAAAATTCTCCCGGGAAAACATCAAAAGAGATGTTGTCCACGGCATTGAAGTCTGCTTTTTTGTATTTTTTTACCAGGTTTTTAACAGTAATGATCGGTTTTTGGGACATTAACCTTACTATTGTAGCACTGTATCTGAGGAGTGGATAAAAATTGGGTAAGTAAGAGATAAAGCTTGAAAATGGTGTAAAATATGGCTATAAGATGAACTGGGCAGATTTAGTGATTGCTGTGGTGCTGTTATTTTTTGCTTTAGAGGGCTTAGGTAAACCCCTGTTGTGGGAATTTTTTGACCTTTTAAGTCTGCTTTTAGCCTTTGTCTTTTCCCTTAAATATTATAATCTGCTTTCTAAACTTTTAGAATCACTTTTTCTCCTTCCTCATTCTTTGGCTAACGTTTTAGGTTTTGTAGGGAGCTGGTTTTTAATAGAAACAGTGCTTTTCTTACTGCTGCAGGTTTTAATTCGTAGTCACCGAAGGATAATCAGATTACCCGGAGATACTTACTTAAGCATTATCCCCTCCTTCTTTAAAGGGACAGTTTTTGTTGCCATCTTACTGATATTAATTACTGCTTTTCCTGTTCAACCAGCTATAAAAAATGATGTTCAGAGCTCTTATCTTGGTTCCCTGATTTTAAGTAAAACCTATCAGCTGGAAGCCCCCTTAAAGGGGGTTTTTGGGGGCTTTGTTAATGATACCCTGACCTTTTTAACCATTCGTCCCGGTAGCAGTGAGAGGGTTAATTTAGGATTTCAGACTTCTAGTTATTCCTTTGATGTGGGAGCTGAAAATTCCATGATAACCATGGTTAATAAAGAGAGGACCAGCCGGGGCTTGCCGGCTCTGACTTTTGATGCCAGACTTCGGGCTATTGCCCGCCCTCATAGCGCCGATATGTTTACCAGGGGATATTTTGCCCATAATTCTCCGGAGGGGGAGGATGTGGCTGACAGAGCCAAAGTAGCAGGCATAAACTATCTGGTGATCGGAGAGAATCTAGCTTTTGCCCCTTCCCTGGAGCTTGCCCATCAGGGATTAATGAACAGTCCGGGGCACCGGGCAAATATTTTGTCTGAGGACTATCATAAGATAGGTATCGGCATTGCCGTTTCCGGTTACGGTTTAATGATTACCCAGAACTTTAGTAATTAAAAGATGAGTGAAGAATTAGCAGAAAAACCAAGAAGCTCTAATGATGGCAAGTTGCTGGTTATCTCTTTACTGCTAATTGCTTTGGGCCTGGGAACGGTTTGGTACGGGTCAAAAGCTTTAGAAACTGTTCCGGTCTCCAGTCCGGCTCTCGGCCCCACTCCTTTTGAGGCTACTTCTGCTGCTTTGTTAGATGGTGAAGAAGTTAAAGTGGTGAGGGTAGTAGATGGGGATACTGTGGAAGTAGAGGGAAGAAAGAAGGTGCGTTATATCGGTATAGATACCCCGGAAACAGTAGACCCGAGGCGTCCGGTGGCTTGTTTTGGCAAAGAGGCCTCGGAGGAAAATAAAAAGCTGGTAGAAGGCAAAACCGTTATTTTGGAAAAAGATATTTCGGAAACCGACAAGTACGGTAGAATACTACGGTACGTTTACTTAAAACGGGAAAACGGAGAGCTGCTTTTTGTAAATGATTATTTGGTACGCCAGGGTTTTGCCAAAGTGGTGACCTATCCTCCCGATGTCAGGTTTTCCCAGCAATTTTTAGAGGCAGAGAGGGAAGCGAGAGCAGAAAATAGAGGACTGTGGGGCAAATGTTCCGGTTAAGAAAAAAAGGTGTAATATTAATATATGGATATAAAGAAGTTTGCTATTCAGATTGTTCTCTTGCTGGTGGTGGCTTTTGGGGCAATGATCCTTTCTTTTAATATCAGTCTCCTGGGAGGTCTTTTCCCTGCTTTTAATACTTCTAAGTCTTTTCCTTCCACTCAAATCAAGGTAGGCCAGGCGGTGGTAAAGGTCGAGGTAGCAGATACCCCGGAGGAAAGGGGCAGAGGATTGGGAGGCAGGAACTCTTTGGCTACAGATTCAGGTATGCTTTTTGTTTTTTCAGAGAGCCAAAAACAGCGGTTTTGGATGAAGGGGATGAAAATTCCTGTGGATATGATCTTTATTGACAAAGGGCGGGTAGTGGATATTTTGAAAAATGTTCCTCCTCCCAGCCCTAATCAAAGTGATCAAACCCTTCTTATTTACGAACCTGTTGCTCCCGCCGATATGGTTTTGGAAACAAACGCCGGTTTTGCCGACAGTTTCGGAATTAGGACGGGAGACAGTGTGTACCTTTTGAAATAATGATGGAGATTCTGCCGATTAAACATCTAAATGAAACCGATCAGCCTTTTTTCGGAGCAAACTTTATTAACCTTGGTAAACTGGCAAGATCCGGTTTTCCAGTCGCTTCAGGCTTTGTTATTTGTCCTCCGGAGATTTTATTGCAAACGATTTTAAAGCACTTCTCTGATGCCCAAAAGGAGGTTTTCGAGCAACGGTTAGAGCTTGTTAAAGCAGAAATTATAAAGATCAAGATGCCCCCAGAGTTAGAGAAGGAGACCTCGGGAAGAGAAAGCTTTTATTTCAAAGGAGAGATATTAGAAAGCCCAAAAACTTTGTGGCTGAAGCTCCTGCAGCTCTGGCTTGAGGAGATAAAAACAAAGCTCTGGAGGCATGGTTTTGGGGAGGGAATAACATTAAATTTATCTCCCCAGGCAGTTTTTTTGATGGAAAAAAGCCCGGGGTCTAAAAGGTTACTGAAAAGGGTTACCAAGATCTTAAAGAGGGGGGAGAGGATTTTTACCGTCTCAGCATATTTTGAACCGGAATTTGAGGAGGTGGTGATAAAGTCTTCTCAAGATTTAACTCCTTCCCAGCTAAAAAAGATAGATGAACTGGTTTTAGAAGCCAACAAGAAGCTGTTTTTACCGCAAATTTATGAGTTTTTAATTGAGGGTGAGAGATTACAACTGATCGGGATTTCACCTTACACTCAAACACTGCCGGCTTCAAAAGACAGGGATGTTGTTATCCCCAAGGCGGAGCAGCAAAGGTTGGTAAAATCAACAGTGAAATTATTTTTAAACCTTTCCAGCGGCTTTGCTATTGATACCAGTGTGGACGGAATCCTCATTGAAGGTGAAAGAGTAAAGGGATTTGATGAGACGGTTTTTAAGCTTACAGAAGGGGCGCTGACTTTTCCGGAGAAACCGGTCATTTATAAGCTACCGGATGTTGCTGAGGGTGATATCAGAGGTACTTTGAGATTACTACATGATAAAAAGTTGCTGGAAGAGGCCTCAGGGTCCTTTCTTTTTGCCAGGAACAAAAAGAACCTTCTAAATTTAGAGGTAGCTTTACCTTATGTCAGATCCTGTGAGGAATTTTTACAGTTAAAAAGGGAGTTGGCGGTAAAAGGAATTACCAGGAAGGGAACTTTAAAATTATGGTTGGAGTTGGCTATTCCGGAGAATGTTGTGAATCTGGAGAGTTATTTAACAGCTGGATTAAACGGGGTGCTTTTAAACCTGGATGAGCTGCAAAGACTCCTGGGGGGCCACGGTTTTGAAGCAGGAGAGTTTTATAAAAGAGAAGTTTGGTCCCTGGTAAAATTTATCCAACCCATCTTTAGGATTTTGCACCGGGCAAATATTCCGGTTTTGGTTTTGGGAGGACTGTCTTTACACCCTGATGTTTTGGACTGCTTAATCAGTGAAGGGGTTTATGGAGTAGTGGTCAACACTTTAGTAGAAGCTCAATCTGTACCGGATCATCTCCACTGGGCGGAAAGAAGAATGGTCGAAAAAAGGTTTCTTAACTCAAATTAAAGAGGAGAATAAACTCCCCTTTGGGGGGCCTCTTCTTAAATTCTTCCAACCACTTGCTAATGGATTGTTTTTTTACTGACTGGTGGATTTTGGTTAGCTCTGAGGCTAAAACTACTTCTATATCTCCTAAAACCTGAGATAAATCTTCCAGGATTTTTACTAATTTATGGGGAGCAGCAAAAACAATGAAGGTAGTATTGAGAGTTTCATTGATTCGGGGCAACTTTTTTAGAAGCTCGAGTCTGTGCCCCGGTTTTTCCGGCAAATAGCCCAGAAAGAAAAATTTATCCGGGGGAAGACCGGAGAGGGTCAAAGCAGTAAGAGGGGATGATGGCCCGGGTAATGAATCAACCTGGATGTTTTCTTCCAGGCAGGTTCTGACTAACTTATATCCCGGATCGGAAATCAGGGGAGTACCGGCATCGGAAACCAAGCATAAATTTTGACCTACTTTTAACAGATTAACAATTTTGGGGATCATCCGGGATTCGTTGTAGTCGTTTAACACCAAAAAGGGTTTTTTAATCTGATAGTGGTTAAGTAAAATAGAGGTTCTTCGGGAATCTTCACAGATGATTCCCTCAGTCTCCTGGAGAATTTCCAGGGCCCGGAAGGTGATATCTTTTAAATTACCGATGGGTGTTGCTACAATAGTAAGCATCGGGATAAGTATAACATGATAGAAATAGTTGGCCAGTGGATTATAAATGTTATTTCTGATCTAGGTTACTCCGGCATTATTTTAACCATGGCTATTGAATCAGCCCTGATTCCTCTACCTTCAGAGATTATTATGCCTTTTTCCGGATACCTTGCTTCCACCCAGAGGTTCGACCTTAATATGGTGGCCCTTTCCGGAGCTATAGGCAATGTTTTGGGATCTCTGGCAGCCTACGCTTTAGGTTATTGGGGTAGTGAGAAATTGGTCAGACGCTTTGTTATCAGATGGGGAAAGTGGGTACTGCTTTCCGAAAAAGAACTCGATCAGGCAGAGGGGCTGTTAAATAAATATAAGGATATAGTGGTTTTGGGAAGCAGGATAGTCCCGGGAGTGAGGACTGTGATCTCTCTTCCTGCCGGTTTTGCTAAGCTTCCCGTTATTCGTTTTGTAATCCTCACTTTTTTTGGGTCCCTTATCTGGTCTTACTTTTTAGCTTGGATTGGTTTTAAGCTGGGAGAAAATTGGGATACCTTGGGACCCTATTTTCATGAGGTTGATGCTCTTATTGTTGTCGTAACAATAGCTGCTGGAGTATTGTATATTTACCACAAGGTCAGGAAATAATCAGAGAACGACTCCCATCCTCTCAATTACTTTTTTGCGGGCTTTTAACACGGAATATTTGTGCTTTACCAGCTCTCTGAAATAGGCAAGAGCGGACTCTATAAGTTCAGATTTAGTCTTTATGCTTTCCGTCTGTGTTAGGTAGTAGGGCATATTTGTTTTCCGGTAAGGAGACTGCTCTCTCCTTGTGCTACCCTGATATTCACTAATTATTAGTACTTTAAAATAAATTAACAAGATTTACGTTAAATAGAGGTGAGAATTTAGTAAGGAGTTTCGGAAGTTTCCAGGGTATTTACTTATCTATTATTTCTTTTCGCTAATCATCAGAATCAGAATAGTTGTATAATAATACTTTAATGACAGTATTATTTAGCTATACACGCGTAAAATTAATCGTTATTATCCCTGTCCTGTTCATAATACTGCTTCTGGTTATATCTTTTGCTCCGTTAGTTTTATTTTTTATAACTTTTGTAAGTCTGACCTTAGTAGTACTTGGGGGTCTATTGCAGCTTTTAAGTTGCTTTGTGCCCTTATTCAGGTCTTCCATAAGAAGACGGGTGCCAGAAGGTTTTGTATCTATCCATGTACCTGCATATAATGAACCACCGACTCTTTTAAAAAACACCTTACGAGCCCTTTCGGAACTGGATTATAAGGATTACGAAGTGATTATAATTGATAACAATACTAAGGAAGAGAAAATTTGGCGACCAATTCAGGAGTATTGCCAAAAGTTAAGGAAGACATTTAAGTTTTTCCATATAGACCGATTACCAGGTTTTAAGGCTGGAGCTTTAAACTATATTCAGTCAAAGGTAAATCCTAAGACGAAATTCGTCGCAGTTATAGATGCAGATTATCAGGTAAAGCCTGATTTTTTGAAAAAAGCACTAAAGTATTTTACTAATAACAAGATTGCTCTCGTCCAATTCCCTCAGGCATATAAAAACGTCAATGAAGATAATCTTGGAATCAGTATGGAATATGAGTATTTTTTCCGCACTTATATGAATATGGCTAACCATTTTCATTGTGCTACTTCTACGGGAACATTAACTATATATAGACTGAATGCTCTTAAAGAAGTTAACTTATTCAGTGAAGAATCCGTAACAGAAGATGCGGACATTGGGGTTAGGTTGTTACGAGCCGGTTATGAAACTATATATGTGCCAGAAATCATCGGGCGAGGATTGATGCCATTTGACATTGAGGCCTACAAAAAACAGAAAGCTAGGTGGTCCTTGGGAAATGCTCAGATTTTAAGAAAGCAATTTTTGCAAATTTTATTAGATAACAAATTGACTATACTCCAAAAAGTGGGTTTAATGGCTCAACTTACAGCCTGGATTAACTTTATATTCATACCAACATTAGTGATTATATTAGGAGCTTTCATTAAAGTGATTATTCCTCTTGACCAACCAACTGTTGCTCTCTCTATTAATATAGCTATTTTAACCTTATACATTTTTTTAACTTTTCAGCTATTATCATTTGTATTGGGTTTTAGACATATCTATTCATGGAAAAGAGTTCTAAGAGGATTCCTAGTGCACCTGGGAATGAGCTGGGAATATTCAACAACCTTTTTAAAGATATTCACAAAAAAAGATACTACTTTTGAAAGAACTAACAAATTTATCCTGCCTAAAATACCCGACCTGATAAAAAATACTGCATGGGAGTTAATTTTAGGTTTAACTAGTTTTGTTTTAGCAATCACACTTGTTATAGACAACGAACTGTTTCATGCAAGCGCTCTATTACTAGTCAGCACAACTTATTTTCTTATCTTTTTTGTTTGCCTGGAAATTAAACAAACTAAATCCTTTTCAAGTCATTTAATAAATAAGATGGAAAAATCTTTTTATGGTAGTTAAAAGAGCTTTAAGAGTTGCCGAACTTGCCCCTCTTTGGAAAACTATCCCACCTACTAAATATGGTGGATCAGAACTTGTAGTTTCAAACTTAACTGAAGGATTGGTGTCAGAAGGAGTGGATGTCACTTTATTTGCCTGTGGTGGGTCCAAAACTTCAGGGAAACTAATCGAGGTTATTGAAAAACCGATGTATGACCTGATGGGAGGCTTTTCCTGGACAGCGATCTCTCCTTATGAGTTTTTATCATTCAATGAACTTTTTAAACGTCTTAACGAATTTGACATAATCCATAATCACATGGGCTTTCATCCCTTAATATTTTCTAAACTACTAAGTGTTCCGATAGTTACCACACTCCACAGTAGTGTTGAGCCAGACTTTCCTTATCTCGCTAAAGAATTAAAAGACTGTTTATTTGTTTCCATTAGTGATGCCCAGCGTAAACTTGCCCCGTCCTTAAATTATATCGCTACTATTTATCATGGTATAGAAATAGACAAATTCCGTCCTAACTATACAAATAATAAAAATTATTTTCTCTTTATTGGCACTTTAAGCAAAAATAAGGGAATTGATTTGGCGGTAAAGGCTTGTCATGAACTAGGCCAAAGATTAATTATTGCTGGAGAAGTCAGAGAATCTGACAAGGATTTTTTAGAAAAAGAGGTTCTTCCTTTCATCGATGGCGATAAAATCAAGTTTGTAGGTGAAGTAAACCACGATCAGAAAGTAGCCCTTTATACTCATGCTAAAGCCTTACTGTTTCCAATAAGGTGGAATGAAGCTTTCGGGCTTGTAATGCCAGAATCATTGGCTTGTGGGACACCAGTTATTGCGTTTAGTAATGGGGCAATACCGGAAGTTATTGCCGATAGTGAAACTGGTTTTGTGGTAGATGATTTTGAAGAGTTTTTGAAACGAATTAAGCAAGTTAATCAAATATCCAGAAAAAAGTGTCGAGAAGTAGCTGAAAAACGATTCGATACCAAAGTAATGGTTCAAAATTATATAAATCTCTTTGAAAAAGTGGCTTGGGGAAAAAGTTTATGAGAATTGCTCAAGTAGTACCAATAATGATGACTCTCCCGCCCAAAAAGTATGGTGGAATTGAAAGGGATGTAGCAGAGCTGGCAACAGAACTTGGTAAAAGAGGCCATGAAGTAACAGTATTTGCAGCCAAAGGATCAAAACTAGATTCTCTTGGGGTTAAAATCATTGAATCATCCCCATTTCCAACTGATAAAGACCGCTCGCAAAATAGAAAATGGGAAATTAACCAAGCCTTGCAAGTTCTGTCTTTGCAAAACAACTTTGACATTATCCATTTTCATTATGAGCCGATTATATTTCGATATATAATTGATAAAAGTGATTTTAACCTACTGGAATATTTTACTACCCCCTTTTTAGTGAGCTTTCATAATCAAACTTATATTGAAAAACACATCGAGTATTACAAATCTCACAAAAACTTATGGAAAATCCCTTATACTTTTGTTAGCCGCAGCCACAGAAAGCCTCTAAGTTTTCTGCCTCACACCTCAATTGTTTATAACGGAATTCCTATTGAAACCTTTGAATTTAATAATAACCCCAAAGATTATTTATTTTTTTTAGGCAGAATTACTCCGGAAAAAGGTATCGTGGAGGCAATTCAAGTTGCCAAACTTTCAGGAAAAAAACTTATTATCGCAGCAAAAGTGGATGCTGTTGATAAGGAATATTATGAAAAAAAAGTTAAACCGTTAATTGATGAAAAACAAATTGTTTATATCGGCGAAGTAGAGCATAAGCAAAAAGTGAAACTGTTAAGAAATGCTTTATGCCTTCTTTTTCCTATCCAATGGAACGAGCCCTTTGGTATAGTAATGGTTGAAGCTATGGCCTGCGGTACACCCGTTATAGCTTTTGCTAGGGGTTCTGTCCCTGAAGTCATTAAGGATGGTGAAACTGGATATATTGTCAATACAACTTCGGAAATGGTAGATGCTATTTCTAAAATAAATACTATAAATAGACAACAATGCAGAAAATGGGTAGAAAAACTTTTTAATGCTAAAAGTATGATTGATAAATACGAGGCAATTTATATAAGCCGCATTAACAATCAGGTAGTCATATCTAGGACTAAACCACCCCAGGTAAAATTCTGTGCCCCCAGTCCCTCTCCTGTCAGAGGATTGAAATGTTCACGAAAACCGGATTTTTGAATTAAAGCAATTGAAGCTTCTTTGATCTCTTTTGCTATGTCGTTGAAGCCATAATTTTGTAAACCCTTATAAATAAACCAATTAGTTCCTATCCAGGTTGGTCCTCTCCAAAAACCTTCAGGATTAAAAGAAGGTTCATCTAAAGAGGTTGTTGAAACTGGATATTGCGTCCAAAACTCTTTCTTGTTCAACAAATGATCTTCAATTAACGCTCTTGCTTCTTTGGGATTCAAAATTTTTGCAAATAATGGGGCAAATATTGCCCAAGTTTTAACCTTGATTTTTTTATAATCTTTCCCATAGGTTGACCAAAATATGCCATCCTCGAACATCAGGTTTCTCATTGCCTCCGAGATATTATCTGCTTTTTCAGCAAAGTAAATAGCGTCATGTGGATGCCCAACTTTCTTTGCCAGTTCAGAGAGAATTCTTAAATTTGTAATCATAATACAATTGAAAGGCACATCTTTAACCCAAAAGAAATTCCTCATGCAAAATGGAGCATCAAATTTACATTTGATATTTTGCTCAATTAGTTTGAATCTCCTTTTTGTATTTCTTTCAAGGGTTTGAACTGGCGGCAGTCCAAGGGGCTGATCAAAACGGGGAGAATTATCCTCTCCCGACTCATCAGGATTCATAACACCAATTAAATGTTTTTCATGAGGATCGCGTTCCGTCAGCAGATACCTGTAAAAATGATAAAGGCTAGGATAGATTGATTTAATAAAGTGTAAATCCTTGTCTTCCTGGAAGATTTCCCAGACAGCATAAGCAATCATTGGTGGCTGAGTTAGAGTGCTGGTACCATTTTTACCCCACTTAATTGGTGGAAAACTTGTTTTGTTCAGGTGATTCCAATAAATCATGTGGGGAATCATGCCGTTATCAAATTGTTTAGCTACTAAGGACAAAACTTCTTTTTTGGCACTACTTAGATTAAAGTGGGACAAAATAATAGCATGAAAACATGAATCCCAAAACCATTGATAAGGGTAGGACGTGGGTGAAGGAACAGTATACTGAAATTCTGCCCTATGTCGCCTATTTTCTACAAACAATTGTTGGCAAGCAAGTTGTAAATTCATATACGCCAGGAATTTTTGTGACTATTTCATTATTTCACTTATTTGCATCCAGAAAAAGACCCAAATCCAGGCAATAATTATCCAAATAAGGGTACTTTTGCTAAGAGCGGGAATTTCTTAGTCTTCAGGAGAATCTTCTAATTACACCAACGCATTTGCCTTGGATCTTGATATCGGTGGCATAAATTGGATCCATAGCAGCATTAGCAGGCTCCAGTCTGATTCTGTTGGGCTCTCGGAAGAACCTCTTTAAGGTAGCCAGCCCGTTGTCCAAAAGGGCTACTACAATATCTCCGTCATTGGCTGTTACTTGTTCTTCGATAATGACAAAGTCTCCATCCAGGATCCCGTCTTCGATCATGGAATCACCTTTGACCTGTAGCACATAGGAACGTTTCTTACCGGAGATCATATGGGTGGGAACGTTAATGGTAGCATCAGGATCAGTGTAAGCCATGATGGGTTGGCCAGCAGCAATAAAACCCAAGACTGGCAGCTCGATACCCTTTAAGGCCTCAGAAACTTTGTGGTCTAAAAGCTCGATGCCTCGGACAGCCCCCTCAAACTTTTTAATAACTCCTTTTTGGACTAAGGCTTGGAGATGTTCATGGACAGTAGCCAGTGAGGAAACCCCGATGCTTTCTGCAATCTCTCCTAAGGTTGGGGAATAACCATACTTTTCAATGTATTGCTTAATAAAGTCTAAAATTTGCTTTTGGCGACGATACAAGGTTATTGGCATGCATATAATTTACCAAGAAAACCCGAAGGTGTCAACACCTATTTTTTATATCAAAATATGTCAATAAACAGTCTTGCAAGGGTAGAAGTTATAAGTTATGCTAGGTGCATGGCAGCGATAACTCAAACTTGTGCTCAATGTGGCAAGCAGTTTTTAGTTATTGATCAGGAACAAAAGTTTTTAAACGATAAAGGTCTGCCTCTGCCTAAAAATTGTCCCACCTGCAGGCAGAAAAGAAGATTGGCTTTGAGAGGATCTGAAAGAACACTTTATAAAACTAAGTGTCAAAAATGTGGTACAGAGATTGTAGTGGCTTATGACCCTTCTAAAGTTACTAACACCATACTTTGTAAAAAGGACTATGACCAATATTTTTTAGAAAATGATCCGATCATCAAGGATCCCCTTCCGGAGGTTTAATGTTAACTGCTGAAATTTTTCTTAGAGAGTTAAAGAGAATAGTTTTATCTCAACCTAAACTTGCTTCTCATATTCTTTATTCTGAAAACTGCCAGTATGGTGATTTTATTTTTTGGTGTAAGAACTTGCAGTTTTGTTTTGACAACGCTAACTGTAATGACAGTGTCTATCTTTATGATAACTTTATGTCTGCCAATTCTATTGATTGTGATTATAGTTCAGAGTGTGAACTGTGTTATGAGTGTGTTGATGCTGTAAGGTGTTTTAACTGTAGTTATATAGAGTATTCTGGTAACTTACAGGATTCAGACTTTTGTTATAACTGTGATAGCAATCATCATCTGTTTGGTTGTGTGAATTTATCCAATAAGTCTTATTGTATTTTTAATCGACAACTTACGGAAGATGAATACAATAGAGATGTACAAAAATTTAAAACTCTTTCTCCAGAAAAGAACCTACAAAGTTTAGAGGAACTGATAAAGATGTTTCCTAAAATTCCCACAAAATCCTCCAAAAATGAGAACTCTGACTATAGTAATTACACTTCACATAGCAAGGATTGTTATCTTTGCTTTGATACTTATCAGGAAACAAATTGTGCTTATACATATGATAGTGCACAAAATAGTAATTGTTTAGACTTTACTTATTCATATCAATCAGAACTTTCTTATGAGGTAGTTGACTCTGATGAAGCTTTTAATTGCAGTTATCTTGTTTATACCGGGAAATGCCAAGACTCAAACTATCTTTTTAACTGCCAAAATTGTCAGTATTGTTTAGGCTGTGCCGGCTTAAGCCACCAAAAATATTGTTTACTAAACAGGCAACTAACTAAAGAAGAGTATGAAAAAGTAAGTACCCAGATTTTACAGGACCTCAAAGAGAAAAATCTCAGCTGGTCTGATCTAGTCTTTTAATGATATAATAAACATATGAAAAAAGTTGTGACTAATCCTAAAATTATGTTGGGAAAGCCTACTATTGAAGGTACGAGAATTACCGTAGAGCAAGTGCTGACTCTTTTAGCCCAAAAATTAACGATAGAAGATGTTCTAAAAGATTTTCCTCAGCTAACTGAAGAAGATATTAAAGAGGCAGTGAGGTATGCTGCTAAAACTGTTGCCAAACCTCAACCTCAAGCGATAAGATATCTTCATGAAATTCGTCGCTGACGAAAACCTCGGTATTCAGGTTCCAAAATTCCTACGAAAATCTGGCTTTGATATTATCTCTGTTTCAGAATTTGCTCCTGGTATAACCGATTATGGAGTATTAGAAATCGCTAATGAAGAAAAGAGGATTTTAATTACCCTTGATAAAGATTTTGGGGAATTGGTGTTTAAGGAGAGGTTAATCCACAGTGGTGTTATCTTGTTAAGATTAAAAGACGAATCTGTTGAGAATAAAAAGAGAGTTCTATTAAAAGTACTTACATCAAACATGAAATTTCAAGGAAAGTTTGTAGTTATTTCTGATAATGATATTTAGCCTCCCAGACCACGTCTTGCAAAGATAAAATTATTAAATTATTGGTTCGGGGAAGTTGTCTTTGTCCCCAGATGAGTTATCAATAGGATTTACAGACTGGCTCCAGCGGGCAATCTCATTTTCTACCTGAACCCTGTTTTTACCGTATTTCATCTTGGAAGCATTAACTATTTCTGTGGAGTAATCAAAGGTAGGTTTGGGAACATCAATGGTTTGGGCAGAAAAAGGTGGAGCCAACTTTCCATCAATGGACATTTTGACATACATCTCCCTCATGTTTAAATTAATTAAATCTTCAGCAGAAAAGGTGGGGGCAAATTCTTTGGCTAAATAGTTGGCATCATCGCCACCGACAGCAAAGGAAACAATAGTTCCCACATTTCCAAAGGTGGTAGCTTTGACATCTTCCGGAAGTTGGGCCATGTATTGGTGAGCCACTGTCAGATTTAAACGGTATTTTCTGGCCTCAGATAAGATACTGGAGAAAGCATCAGTGGCAAAGTTTTGAAACTCATCAACATAAAAGTAAAAATCCCGCCTTTGTTCCTCGGGAATTTTAGCCCTGGCTAAAGCAGCCTGCTGGATTTTGGTAATAAACATGGAACCCAGTAAAGCAATATTGTCCTCACCGAGTTTTCCCTTGGAGATATTTAAGATAACAATTTTTCCTTCATCCATAAACTTTCCAAAATCCAAAGAGTTTTTTCTTTGTCCCACCATATTTCTGACAATAGGGTTAGCTACAAACTGACCAACTTTGTTCAAAATAGGAATAACAGCATCGTTAGCAAACCTTTCATTCCAGGCAGAAAACTCATTTGTCCAAAAGCTTTTTACTACCGGGTCCTGGATCTGCATGATAACCCTTTGCCTGAAAGCTGTATCAGACAGAAGCCTGGGAATACCCAAGATATTAGAATCTGGAGTTTCTAAAAGTGCTAAGGTCATATAACGGATTAAATGTTCCATCCGGGGATTCCAGTTGAAGGCAAAGAGTTTTTTAAAGATAGCTATAAAGAAGGTGGAAAGATGCTGCCTAATCTCCGGGTCAGAAACCGGTTCCAAGGGGTTAAAACCTACCGGAAAGGCTGTATCAGCAGGATTAACATAAACTACATCTTCCAGTCTTTCCCTAGGAACGAACATCAACAGTTCATCAGCCAAATCACCGTGGGGATCAAGCAGACAGCAGCCATAACCTTCCTTAATATCAGAGATCAAGAGCAGTTCCAGTAATCTTGATTTACCTGACCCGGTTTTTCCGATGACATACATGTGCCTTCTTCTGTCTATTCTTTTGATGCCGAAAACTTTTCTCTCATTCCGGTAATTGGTTTGCCCAAAGAAGGAGACCTCTTGAGAGTTAACTACTCCAAAAGCAGGCAAAACATCAGGACCAGGAGATCTTTTGGAGGTGGTGCTGACTACATTGGAGACCAGGTTATTTTTATAGGGAAAATGATAGATTGTAGAAAGTTCAGCTGGACTCCAAAGATCGGGTGATTCAAAAACTCTCGCCTGCAACTCCGAGTTCAAATTCCTTCCAAAGAGAAACGTCTTTTTCTTTAACTCGTTGTGAGAACCTTTAATCCCCTTAAATAGAGTGATCAAGGTGTTTAACTTTCCTTCAGCTGTAGCCTTATCTCGAGCGGTGTAAGCCAAACGAAGCTTTCCTAAATAAAGATCCTGGGAAAGCTTGCTGTGGGCAGGAGTGGGAGTATCTTCTTCATTGTACTTTTTTCCAAAGGATTTAAAATACCAGGATTTAAAACCTCTCTCCCACCATTTAGAGCCTACTCTTTTTAGAGCCAGTTGAAGGACTGCCCTTTCTCCTGGTTCAGATTTAGAAAGCAGGGCTGAAAGGTTTCTTAAGAGGTTTTCCTCTAGGCTTTTGTAGGTATTAAAGGGATGGACACTGCTTCGCTTAAAATCTATCTGGGCTAAAGCTGTATTCTCTGGAATTGAGGAGAGATAGTCAGGAACTTCTTCTATTTCAGCATCGGGATATTGGGCATAAAGTTGAGATTCCAAAAGACTTTTTAAGTCTTTGGGCAGGCATATATAAAACCTCAGGAACTGCTCACTGGAAACAAGTTCTAAGGAAAAGTTAGTGTTATTTGGTAAAACCCGGTGCAGGGTTCTTAAAAATTCCTCCATGGAGCTTTCAGCTTTATCGCTGGAAGGGGGAATTTTAATAAAGAGGCAAACTTTGTTAGGATTATTGAGCCCATTCTTTAGGGATTTGTTGTAGGAAAGTTTGGAAAGAAGTTTTTTAAGGATAAGTGTACCTAGGAGAGTTACCATGATAGCTAAAACAATGGTCATAAAAATGCTCAATAACTGAGAGAGTAGATTAGTTGCTCCGCTAGCAGCTGAAGTCCCAACTTCCATTTATGTTAAGTATACCTATATGAAACTAAAAACTCAAAGATTACTATCTTCGGTTTTTATTTGGTAAGTGGTATACTTTAAGGCATGCCTAAGTTTCAAATTGTTTCTGACTTTAAACCTACGGGGGACCAACCTCAGGCTATCCAAAAATTAGTGGAGGGGATCAATAGTGGAAAAGAGCACCAGGTTTTACTGGGAGTAACAGGTTCCGGTAAAACCTTTACCATGGCTAATGTGATCCAGGCTACCCAAAGACCCACCTTGATAATCTCCCATAATAAAACCCTAGCTGGACAGCTAGCCCAGGAGTTTAGGTCTATTTTCCCCAAAAATGCTGTAGAGTATTTTGTTTCCTATTATGATTATTATCAACCGGAAGCCTATATCCCCCAATCTGATACCTATATTGAGAAAGAGACCCAAATTAATGAGGAGATTGAAAAGCTTAGACTTTCTGCTACAGCATCACTCATGACCAGAAAAGATGTGGTGGTGGTAGCCTCTGTTTCTGCTATCTACAACCTTGGTTCCCCTGTGGAGTATGGTCAGGCTATTTTGGAAGTCAAAGCAGGGATGAAAGTAAACCTGGAGCAGATGTTAAAGATCTTGAATAAGATGTACTATCAAAGAAATGACATTGATTTTCACCGCTCTACTTTCAGAGTGAGAGGAGATACGATTGATATTTTTCCCTCATATTTAGATAATGCCATCAGGGTAGAACTTTTGGGAGATAAGGTAGAAAGGGTATCTATCTTGAACCCCTTGACCGGAGATCTGACTCCTACCGAGGAAACAAAAGTAATCTATCCTGCCAAGCACTACATTACCCCTGGCCAAAGGGTGGAACCGGCATTGAAGCAGATCGAGGCAGATTTGGAAAGCAGACTCAAAGAACTTCATTCCCAGGGGAAATTACTAGAAGCCCAAAGGATAGAACAAAGAACACACTATGATTTGGAGATGATCAAAGAATTTGGCTATTGCAACGGCATTGAAAACTACTCCCGGTATTTTGATGGGAGACAACCCGGAGAGACACCTTATTCGTTACTTAAATATTTTCCAGACAATTTTTTAATTATTATTGATGAGTCTCATATCACATTGCCCCAGATTAGAGGCATGTACCATGGAGACAGGTCCAGAAAAGAAACCTTAATCGAGTTTGGTTTCAGGCTTCCTTCAGCTTTAGATAACAGACCTTTAAAATTTGAGGAGTTTATGAGATCTATTAATACTGCCATTTACACTTCAGCCACACCTGATGAGTATGAAATTTCTTTAGCTGGGAAAGACGGGGTAGCTGAACAATTAATCAGGCCCACCGGGATTTTGGATCCGGAGATAGTGGTGAAACCTCTGGAGGGACAGATAGAAGATTTAATCTTGGAGATAGAAGCTAGGGTGAAAAAGGGTCAAAGGACACTGGTGACTACGATGACTAAAAGAACAGCGGAAGATCTATCAGAGTATTTAAAGGAGAGGGGTATCAAGGTGAGCTACCTACATTCTGATGTGGAGACTCTAAAAAGGAGTGATATTTTACAATCTCTAAGATTAGGGGAGTTTGATGTCATTGTGGGTATTAATTTACTTCGGGAAGGACTGGATTTGCCTGAAGTTTCCCTGGTAGCCATTTTGGATGCTGACAAGGAAGGATTTTTAAGGTCCAGGACCTCTTTAATTCAAACCATGGGAAGGGCTGCCAGACATGTAGAGGGGAAAGTGGTGATGTATGCTGATCATGTTACAGGTTCCATGAAAGCTGCTATGGAGGAAGTCCAAAGGAGAAAAAAGCATCAGGAAGAGTATAACAAGAAACATCATATAACTCCCAGATCAATAGAAAAGGCTTTAAGGGAGAGGTTAATAGAAAAGATTGAGGAAGAAAAAGGTGAAGAGGTCTTAAGGGTAGAAGATATCCCTGTTTCTGAAAGACAAAGGATTATCAAATATTTGGAAGAAGAGATGAAACAGGCAGCAGATGTCTTAGACTTTGAAACAGCAGCCAAACTAAGGGATCAGATTAAAGAGTTAAGTGTATAATCAAGGCTATCATGAGTGAATTTTTTAGAGAGTATTGTTTTGACCTTACATCGGATGAACAGGAAGAATGGACTAGGAGAACGATAGAAGAAGTAAGGTCTGGGAAACCTTCTTTTTGGGAACCAATCATTAGGGCATATTTGCGAAATAGGAAAATTGTCTGTGCAGGGAGAGGTGATAAATACTTAAAAGAGGAAACGGAAGCAGTTGAGGATGCTTTAAAGAATGCTTTCGGACAGCATCTTTCTGAGGTTGAAGCTGTTATTGCTGAAGCTGGAAAGTCTAGACGTAAAAAATTACTGTTGTCCTCCTAACCCCTTTTAAAATCTTGTCAAATGGGTTAAAATGGATCGTTTCCTCTTTCGGGAAATATTCGTATGAGTACTGACAAAATTATCATCAGGGGAGCTAGGGAACATAATCTTAAAAACGTTGATCTGGATATCCCTAAGAATAAGCTGGTAGTTTTAACAGGAATCTCCGGTTCCGGGAAATCTTCTTTGGCTTTTGATACTCTATATGCTGAAGGGCAAAGAAGGTATGTAGAATCCCTCTCTGCCTACGCCCGGCAGTTTTTGGGTGTGATGGATAAACCCGATGTAGATTATATTGAAGGGCTTTCTCCTGCCATCTCCATTGATCAAAAGTCCGCCTCACACAACCCCCGTTCCACAGTAGGGACCACCACCGAGATCTATGATTACTTAAGGCTGCTTTTTGCCAGAGTAGGGCATCCTCATTGCCCAATCTGTGGTCAAGAAATCTCCCGGATGAGCGTGGAACAAATAGTAGAAAGAGTCGTCAGTCGCTCGCCTCGCTTCGCTGGCGAAGCGGGTCAGACATCAGATATCAGAAAGGGGAGGAGAGTGATGATATTAGCTCCGGTGGTTAAAGACAGAAAGGGAGAGTATAGTGGGTTATTTGAAGATCTACGAAAGAAGGGTTTTTCTAAAGTTCGGATAGATGGACAGGTGAGAGATTTAAGCGACGACTTAGTACTTATTAAAACTAACAAACATTCCATAGATGTTGTGATAGACAGGCTAGTTTTGGACAACAAAAGTATTCACGAGCAACAGATGTCCTCAAGATTACACCAAAGTATTGAAACAGCGCTTAAATTAGGTGAAGGCTTGGTTATCATCTCGGATGTCTTAGATGCCTCGCTGGAGTTTCCTCCTAATCCTAAAAAGATGGAAGACATCTTGTATTCAGAAAAGTTTGCCTGTCCTGTTGACAATATTGCCTTGCCGGAGATTGAACCGCGGAGCTTTTCCTTTAACTCTCCTCACGGAGCTTGTCCCAACTGCACAGGTTTGGGAGCGTTGCTGAAGATCGATGCGGAAAGTATTTTAAATCCTATCCTCTCTATCGCGGAAGGAGGAGTGCTTCCTTGGTCTAACCTGGGAGAGAGTGACACCTGGTTTAAGAGGCTAATTGAGGCGGTTGGTAAGGAATATGATTTTAGTATCAACACCAGGATTGGAGAGATCTCTGAGGAAGCAAAGAAGGTATTACTTTATGGAGCAGGTAAGGATCAGTTTAAAGTAGAGGGGAAAAACCGGGAAGACAGATGGACTCACTTCTGCACCGAGTTTGAGGGGTTGGTAACCAATTTAGAAAGAAGGTATCAGGAAACGGCATCAGAGTATGTCAAAAGAGAGATTGAAAAATATATGGTGACAGAAATTTGCTCCCAGTGCCGGGGAGCAAGGTTAAAAATAGAAGTTTTATCAATCACTGTGGACAAGCTTAGTATCAGTGAAGTGACCTCTCGGTCGGTGAGAGAAGCTTTGACATGGGTTAGTAAACTGCAAGCGCCTCTTCTTTCGAAAAGGGAGCTGACTATTGCTGACTCCATTATTAAGGAGATTAAATCCAGGCTGCAGTTTTTGGTTGATGTGGGGCTGGATTATCTGACTTTGGATCGGGCTTCAGCTACTTTGGCAGGAGGAGAAGCACAAAGAATCCGGCTGGCTTCCCAAATCGGTTCGGGTCTTTCCGGAGTACTTTATGTTTTAGATGAGCCTTCTATCGGGCTGCATCAGCGGGATAATATGAGGTTAATTGAAACACTTAAGAGACTTCGGGATTTGGGAAATACCGTAGTGGTGGTAGAACATGACCAGGAAACCATGGAGAATGCTGATTTTTTAATTGACTTCGGACCGGGAGCGGGAGAACATGGGGGCAGAGTAGTGGCCCAAGGAGAACCTTCTGAGATTAAGAAAGACCCTAACTCCTTAACAGGGAGATATTTGGCAGGAAAGAAAAAGGTGGAGGTGGATGGAAAGCTGGAAAGACCTTATGTTAATGTGGGTACTTTAAAGGTTTTAAAGGCTTCAGAGCATAATCTCAAAAACATTGATGTGTAGTTTCCTTTGGGGCAATTTATCGCTGTCACCGGAGTATCCGGCTCTGGTAAATCAACTCTCATTCATGACATTCTTTATAAGGCCCTAGCAGCCAAATTTTACAGAACCAGAGAGAGAGCAGGCAAGCATCAGGGGATAGAAGGCATTGATTATGTGGACAAGGTAGCATTGGTGGATCAATCTCCCATCGGTAGAACGCCCCGTTCCAACCCTGCCACTTACACCGGAGCCTTTACCTTCATGAGAGAGCTTTTTGCAAATTCACCCGAGGCTAAAGTAAGAGGTTATGGTCCGGGCAGGTTCAGCTTTAACGTTAAAGGGGGGAGGTGTGAAGTTTGTGAAGGAGAGGGACAGATTAAAATTGAGATGCAATTTTTACCGGATGTTTATGTGACCTGTGAGGCCTGTCAGGGGAAAAGGTATAACCGGGAGGCTTTAGAGATTCACTTTAAGGAAAAAAATATTGCTGAAGTTTTAGAGATGACAGTGGAAGAATCCTTGCAGTTTTTTGCCAATATTCCCCAGATTAAGAATAAGCTGGCAGTGCTAAATGAGGTAGGTCTGGGCTATATCAGGTTGGGACAACCAGCAACCACTTTATCTGGAGGAGAAGCCCAAAGAATAAAATTGGCAGCAGAACTTTCCAAAAGACCCACTGGGCAAACAGTTTATATCCTGGATGAGCCCACCACAGGGCTACATTTTGCTGATATTGAAAGGTTATTAACAATTCTTAGGAAACTGGTCAACTTTGGAAATACGGTGATTATTATTGAACATAATCTGGATGTTATTAAAAATACTGATTGGGTCATAGATTTGGGTCCAGAAGGGGGAGACGGAGGAGGA
>JAUSJM010000034.1 GCA_030647265.1 bacterium | reverse complement strand
AAGGGCATTTTCCTGTATAATTGAACAGTTTAGAGAAAGAATCACCCAGGTTTTACATAAACCTTTTTCTGTAACTGATTTAAAAGTTAACGGGACTGATGTGATGAAAGTTTTAAATATCAAACCAGGTCCAAAGGTAGGGAAAGTTTTGAACAAACTCTTTGAAGAAGTCCTAGAAGATGCTGAAAAAAATAATCGGGGTTATCTTTTAAAAAGAATTAAAGAAATAGGTTAGTGGCCTAATCTTTCTTCCCATAAATCCAACAGGGCTGTGGCATTGAAAATGGAGGAATAAGTTCCGGAGATAATTCCTACTAGTAATGCTACTACAAACCACCTGATGGTTTCCCCTCCAAAGAGCAGCAAAGCCAATAATACAAAAACTACCGTCAAAGAGGTGTTTAAAGATCTGGCCAGGGTTTGGGTAACCGAGATATTAGCTACTTCGGAAAACTTCCTGGAGAGATGTTTGGGCAAATTCTCCCTGATTCTGTCAAACACCACAATAGTATCGTGTACGGAAAAACCTATTACCGTCAGCATGGCTGTGACAAACAGCACATCTATCTCCACCCCCCAAAAATAACCTAAGATGGAAAAAATCCCTGCCAGTACCAAGACATCATGTAATAATGCTATCACCGCTGTTACCCCAAACCTCCAGGAAGAAGCAGGCCGGGGTACTTTTCTGAAAGCTAAAGCCAGGTAAACCACAATCATCAGGGAAGCCAAAATCAAAGCAATGAAGGCATTCTTGGTAGTTTCTGAACCAATGACCGGTCCCACACTCTCTACCCTGATCTCTTCCACCTTACCAAACTGTTGACCTAAAAGATCTTTAACTTGGGAAATTCTAGGAGCAGGCAGGGGCTTGGTTTTAATAATGTAGGTTGTTGGTCCGGAGTCAGTAATACTGGAAACATCCACCCCATGACTGATTAAAGTTTGTTTTATGGTGTTTCTATCCAAATTCTTTTCAAATTTGTACTCCAAAAGTGTTCCCCCGATAAAATCTATCCCTAAGTTTAATCCATGAAAAACTAAAGAGATCAGTCCCGGTAAAATGACTAGCAGAGAGATTCCAAAAAACCACCATTTTTTACCCATTAAATCAGTCATAGTTTCAACCTCTCTGCTTCTTCGATATCGGCCAGAAATTCCTTCATGACCTCTTCGGCTACTTCCATAATCTCCTTCTCTACATTGTCAATTTTACCATTTAAGAAAGTCATCACTTCCATAGTGTCTCTATTTTGAGCCACCAGCACTAAAAAATCCCTCCGTTTTTCCTTAGGAAGCTTACTCAAAACTCTTTCCAGAACCGCCTGGTGGATTGTGTCATCCACTAAACTCGTCAAATGCCTGTTATGTTTGTTCTCCAAACCCAGCACCTCAAGTTTTAAAACTAATGTTTCTATTTTGATCAGATGTGAATAAAAGTGAGCCATTAGCTTCGTCCTCCCCTTACCCTAATCGGTCCCAAGGGAATTTGGTCCTGGGGATCGTCCACAAAAAAATATAGCACTGCCCCCTTCCTAGGTCCGGAAGCCAACCCCACAGCTTGCATCACCTCGGGTGAACCCCCCAAGTGTTTTCCCGTCCACTCCGCCGGCCCGGCATCTCCGATAACTGCCACCACTGATTGACCGGTTTTGGGGTTTACCACCACCATCTTACGAAACCTGAAAAAATCGCGGTACTTTCCCACATTTTCCGCAAACCCAGGAGCTAAAAAAGTCTGGACCGCCAAATAATACCGTTCCCTTTCCTTATCTTTGGGAGTAAAAGATGCTTCACTAGAAACAAAATACCCCCAGGCCCCCAGACCCGGAGCAATACCCGATGACCCATACATCGCCCAATCTGAGGCATTGTCTGCGTGGCGGTATAAATTATCCCCCGGAAAACGGTATAAATGTTGTTCTCCGCCGATCAAACCGTAAGACCTATTTAATCTGAGACCTCCTATCTCTGCCGTCGCTTTCACCCCCAGCTCCTGGGATAAAATCTCACCAATTTGCCCCTCCTCTTCGGGAGTCAGCTTTCTCATATCCTGGGGAACTTTATCTTTTAAAGCTGCTGCCAGCAAAGCATTTTTATCCTCATGTGAGGTAACACCGTCTGCCGAAAGGGTCTGTGTTTGGGGAATTGCTCCCGCCATCCCGGGGGTCGTCAGAAGCACCAACCCTCCCAAACTTCCCAAAGCCAAGTGGCGCAAAGATTCACCGTGATTAGTCAGCAGCTTTTCAGAAGCAGCTTTATGTTTCCCCAACCATTTTTTTCGAAGGTATTCATAATGGGGATTCTTGGATGTAAACTTCATTTTTTAAACCTCGGTAACTGTCTCATTAAAGTTCTGGTGATAACGATTGCTGAAAACATGGAAATTAAAACCCCGATCGCCAAGGTCAGAGCAAATCCCCGCACTACATTAGTCCCCAAAATATACAATATGGCGGCAGTAATCAAAGAGGAGATGTTAGAATCCCGGATGGAAGTCCAGGCCCGGTTAAAGCCATGCTCCAGCGCCAGCTTTCCGCTTTTACCGGAGCGAAGTTCCTCTTTAATTCTTTCGAAAGTCAGGATATTGGCATCCACCGCCATACCGATAGAAAGGATAAACCCGGCAATGCCCGCCAAAGTTAAAGTCACCGGCGGGATGATAAACAACCCCGTCCTAAAAACAGCCAGTACCAGTAAAGAGTAAATCAGCAGTGCCAGATCCGCCAGTAAGCCGTAAACTCCGTAATAGAAGGCCATAAAAATCATCACCGCCACTATACCGATCACCCCGGCAGTTAAGCTTTTTTGTACCGAGGCTCCGCCTAAAGTGGCACCGATAGAACGCTGTTGTAAAATCTCAATCGGTACCGGCAAGGCTCCGGCGTTAAGCTGGATCGCCAACTCCTTTGCCTGGGAGGTAGTAAAGTTTCCCGTAATTACTGCACTACCTCCCAAAATTTCCTGTTGCACTACAGGCGCACTAACCGGCACTCCGTCCAAGAATATAGGCAACGGTTTACCGACGTTCTTTCTAGTAATCTCGGCGAATTTTTGTGCACCCTGGTCGGTAAACTGGATGGATACTTCCGGCCCGGCGTTTTTACCCCCGCTCCCGAAAGTCACGGAGGCTTTTTTTAAATCCGCTCCGGTCAAGCCCGTTGGTTTTGCTTCCATAAGTTGGGACAAAGCCGAGGCTGAGGCTTCGGCAGAAGGAGAAGCAGGTATCTCCCGAAATTCCAGCTGGGCGGTTTTCCCCACTAAATTGGCTGCTGCTGAAGCATCCCGAACCCCCGGAAGTTCCACTAAAATCCGCCTCCGGTCTCCCAGTTTGGAAGACTGAACCAAGCTTTCGGAAACCCCGTACAAATTGACCCTTCTTTCAATAACCTGCCGGGCGGACTCTAAAGCCGTGTCCCGGTCACTCGGGTTAATCTTGCTCATATCGGTTTGCAGGGTTAACTCCGACCCTCCCTGTAAATCCAAACCTAAATGAAGAGGGAATTTACCGCTGATGTTAGCAGGAGCTAAAAAATCCAAATTCAGCTTATATCCTAAAATTTTGAGCCCAAGTTTACCTGATTTTAAAAGGCTTAAGTTAAACTCTTTGGTGGAGGGTAAATTGACCCACAAAGAGAGCATCGTCAAAACAATAATGATCCACAAAACAAACCGCCGGTTCATGAGGGTTAAATGGCAACTCCTTTGAGCATCTCTTCCTCGTCACCCAAAAGCATAATTTTAGGCTGAGTAAGCACTCTCAAGATGAAAGGATCACGTCTTTTAACCCGAAATTGAAACTCCGGTTCATCCATAAAAGAGTAGTTGATCTCAGTCTCCCTTTTGGCCTGCTCATCAGCTACCAGTGCCTGCAGCTCGGGCAAAATAATCTGCCCCACCACCAACAAATCAACATCATCCGCTCCTGCCGGGGCGTGATGAACGTAACGGGTAGAGATCATGGCGTACTTAATTTTTCCTAAACGGCCGCGGTTTCTAATAATCGCTCCTCCTAAACCGGTTGATTTTGCCACCAACCCCAAAAGCTGCGGATAAAAGATGTAGTCACGGCGGAAATGGTACAGGCGGCGGTTGGCTCTCCATTCAGAAGTGACTAAACCGTACTTTTCCATTCTTAAAAGTTCTCTCCTTACAGCGTTAATTTCTTCTTTAACACGGCGAACGATCTCTCTAACATGCAACAGTGGTTCCTGAGTAGTTAAAAAAAGTTCAAGAAGTTTAACCCGAACACGCGAAACAAAAAGCTCTTCCATTGTCCCTCCTTTCCGGGCAGAAAATAAGCCAGGCAGAAATAAGCTTAATAACTTACATTCGACCCTTCTGGGACAGTTTGAATCCAAATTCGGCCTCGGTCAAAGGCAATTTCCTGCCCCTTACTGTCGGTGTACTTTGTCCGAGCCACTCGGGAAGCTTTACTCCATTTACCTTCAATTGCCTTTCCGTCGATGAAAAATAGCGCCTTGCCCTCACCGATAGTTTTATAGATCAGATGGACATTACCTTCGTAACCATCGTTGGCCCGGGATTCCCTTTCAAACTGGACTACCACGTTTTTAGCGGCAAGCTGATGATTATTATCCAAATCCAGATGAGGTGCACCACCGTTAAGCCTCTTGTAACAGTTGCAAGTAACATCATAGTTCCAAGTCACTCCGTAACCGGAATATCCCTGCCAAAATTCCACATTGATTTTGTCAGCCAGTGTAATACCACTTCCCTGTTGGGGCTTGCCGGGAGCATCGTCTTTAAATTTCCAGGAAATAAATTCATCTGTCCACTTTTTCCCATCTTCCAAGGTTACCGTCCAACCTCTTTTTGCTCCCGCTGCCAAAAGCTTTTGAGTAGTAGAATACATAGTGTGTTCCGTAGCTACAGGATGACCTAAGCGTTGGTAATCACGCCAGAAGGTGGGGAAACCGATACCAAACTGATTCAAGTCCATAATACCGTACTTGATAATTTGCCCCAGGGCATTAGCCGGACCGGGAGAATTTGCTCCCCCCACATGGGCATATAAAGCGTTGTATTCCGAGAGCCAGTCTAAAAAGTAAGTGCGGGCAGACCTCACCGGTCCTACCTGAACATCGGAAGGATTACAAAGGAAAAAGGCCATAAAACGGGTGATCCCCCCTTCCGCCACCGCCTCATACACCACATCAGCCGAAGAGAGACCGGATTGGGGGCGAGCTTCAGTATGATTTTCAATCATCACCGCCAAGGGTAACTTAGCATCCCATAAATCCCCCACCTTTTTGGTGTGCATCTCACCGTTCAGAGGGCAGCTTGCCGTCTTTGGTTCCTTGGGATCTTCCACAAAAATGCCGTCTGCTTTAGGCAAAGAGGTGGTAAGGTCGCTGCTAATACCGGTACCAGCTGTTTTGGAAAAAAATGAATAAGAAGCTCCGGCGAAGGTTATAAATGACACCACTGCCAAAATAGAAGTTAATAAACTTTTTTGCAGCAGTGTTAAATTATTAAAGACACTCAGCATCTTAAATTATTCCTACTGGCCCATGGCCCGTCTGACAACCTCTTTTTCTTCCTGAGAGAACTGCACCTGAGCCTCCATTCCTTCCTTCACCCCTTTAGCAAAAACCCTGGTCCCGGCCCGGGAATGAAGGCTGGTCACCACTACCCCGTCTCCTCTTCCATTTAACAGAGCCAAAGAAAAACTTTGGTCTCCTCCTGTATCTTGATAAGGGTTATACCTTTTCAAGAACACTTTTTGTAAATTTCCCAAGCACCTTACTTTAAACTCTTCCAAACCTTCTACTTCAGATAGAACCTCTTTTAACTTATCCCGAAAATTTTGTCCTTCTTTGGGAAAAAGCTTCTTAAAATCGGAGCTCTGTTTCCAAAGCAGGACTGTTAAAATAATGATCCAAATAGTACTTACCGCCCCCCAAACCAAAAAGACTCCGTTTAATCCATCTGGATACATAAATTACTCTTTCACTATACAAAAGTAGTTTAGGCTTTGTCAACGAGAAGAGAGGGAAAACTTCACAAGATAAGTCATGCTTGACAGGCACAACTGATCGTGTTAGGCTCAAATGAGCTTAAAAAGCCATGACTTACTCCCGTTCCAAAAAGTTAACTGAAGCTGAAAAAAGACTCCAAGCTCTTAGATCACAGCTTTATGGTAAAGAAAAAGACTCCTCTTCCCCTACTCAAGTAAAGGCGACTTTTACTGCTCCCGCTGCCGAGAATAAGACAGAAGCAGCGGTAAAACCTCCGGCCGAGGTCAACTACTTACGGTCCGATCTTCTTAAAACCACTATCCTTGCTTCAATCATTATCGGGGCCCAGCTGGTGTTGTATTTTAGTTTACAAAAAATATAAACCAAAACTTTTTTGAAAGGAGGTGAAGATCGATGCAAATGTATTGTGTAAAATGCCGCCAAAAACAGGAGGCTAAAGACCCTCAAAATGTTACCATGAAAAATGGTAAAGCAGCCGTTAAGGCTAGCTGCTCTGTTTGCAATACCGGAATGTACAAAATCGGTTCTGCAGTCTAAAGAGTAGTAAAAATCGGTGTCCCGAGTTTATCGAAGGGTTTCACCATTTACAAAAGGTCCCGCTTCAAGCGGGGCTTTTTGTAGGTTGAACAAATTTAATTTTGAGAAGTAGTATTAAGCGTTTGTTGAGTTTGGAGGATAACTTTCTCAGCTTGTTTGACAACGTGCAAAGGAAGTCTCCCCCTCAAAAGAGCCAGTACCTCAGCTTCTAATTCCACAAATTTCCTGTACACTCTTAGAGGACTACCTAGTGAGTAAGTATCATCAATATGATCAAAGGGAATCACATCTGCCTCAATTAATTTTACCCCAATACTATCAAGGATAATTTTCCAGTATCTAGCCACCTCATGTACCCCCCTTACCATTTTCTCTCCTACCACTAGACGGCGATTTCTTCTTTCTAACTGCCTTTGATAATTAGTATCAAAAAGGTCAAGCAGCGAGAGTTGTCCATTTTTTCGTTCCTCAAGATACTGACTAACCCGTTGTCTAAACTCTGCAAGTTTCTGGCTACCAATAATCCCCCTAACTGCCCATATCAGTAACTCTTCTTCTGGCAAACTGCTCTCCTGCAAACGGGTAAGCTCGCAAGCAATTCCATAATGTAATCTTTTGTTTGTAACCAGTTCCTGAATATTATCGGGCAAAAGACAAAATTTAAGGGCGTCCCTTATTGTTTGCGGAGACCTCCCTACCTCTCTGGCAAATTCTGCCTTAGATAACCTAGGATCAATCCTTCGGCGAACATTCCAAAATTCATATAAGTCCCTTGCTTCTTCATATGGTGGAACTTTAGTGTGGATATTTGCTGAGTATTGGAGCCTAATTGCTTCTTGTGGAGACATGCCTGTTGCTAAACGGGCATCAACCAAATTATCCGTGAAATGCCTGCTATAACAATTGCATCCCCCAGGCCCATGTTTTTCTACACATTCTGCACATCCATTTTCTCTAAGCCATTTGATTGCACGAAAACGTGTTTCGCCATCAATTAACAGATAATAAATCCTTTTACTACCAACATTTTTATGAACCAGATCACCAACATTAACCTCTGTTTTCCTAACATTATTGATATAATTTAGATATTCCACACAACTTTCCTCTGTTTGTTGAGCTACAAACAGGTTATATACTAGCCCATTGCGGGCAATATCTTGGGCTAAAATATCTAGTCCTTCGAAAGTTTTACGGGGTTGAGGAAGAACATTAATGTCGCCAAGAGAAATACGGGTGTTAACAAACCGGGAAGAGTTAAGACCTAATTCACCTTCTGGCATACCAACCCGATTATAAGGACTTCCCGGCAGTATCCGTCAATAGGGAAATAGGGTATTTTGTTTTCTGAAAAATTCACAATCTAGTTTTCTTCTCTGGCCCGATAGGTTAAAGCCTCAGCTACATGTTCTGCTAAAATATTTTCTGATGAAGCTAAATCAGCAATGGTTCGGGAAAGCTTGAGAACCCGGTGGTAACCTCTGGCAGACAGATTCATTTGGGAAATAGCCATCTTTAAAAGATCTAAAGCATCTTGGGTAATTCTGCACCAGGTTTTTATCTGGGCATTACTCATCTCGGAATTTGTCAAAATTCCACTCCCTTTAAACCTTTCCTGCTGAATATTCCTGGCTTTTTCCACCCTAGTTTTAATGGCTTGGGAATCTTCCGCAGTTTCCTGACCGGTTAATTTTTCCACCTCCACTGCCGGCACATCCAGATGAATATCTATCCGATCCAAAAGAGGCCCGGAAACTTTCTTTTTATATCTGGAGATTTGCCCCGGCATACAGCAGCAGTTTTTCTTGGGGTCTCCCAAAAAACCACAAGGACAGGGGTTTAAGGCACAAAGGAGGGTAAACTGGGAGGGGAAAGACAAAGACCCGGAAGCCCGGGAAATAGTGACCTTTCGGTCTTCCACCGGCTGTCTTAAAGCCTCCAGTACTTGTCTGGGGAATTCCGGCAGCTCGTCTAAAAATAGTACTCCCCGGTGGGCTAAAGAGACTTCTCCAGGCTTGATATTATTTCCTCCTCCCACCATTCCTACATAAGAGGCAGTGTGATGGGGAGATCTGAAGGGCCGGGAAGTAATAATCGGCTGGTCAGAAGAAAGGTTGCCCGAAACTGAATAAATCTTGGTTACCTCTAGAGCCTCTTCTTTACTCATGGAAGGCAAGATGGAAGGAAAAGCCCGGGCCAAAAGGGTCTTTCCTGCTCCCGGCGGACCTTTCATTATAACGTTGTGACCTCCGGCAGCAGCTATTTCCAAAGCCCTTCTGGCTTGCTGCTGGCCTTTAATATCTTTAAAGTCATATTCAAAAATTACATGGTTTATTAAATTTAAATCAGTCAGGGGCTGCGGAAAAACCTCTTCCGAGCCTATTAAAAACTTAAAAACCTGTAGTAAATTATCAAAAGCAAAAACCTCTATCCCTTCTACTACTGCTGCTTCCACTCCATTCTCTTTGGGGACAAAGATTCTTTTCAAACCTAAACTTTTAGTCAGCAGAGTAAAAGACAAAACACCGTGTGTTGATCTTAAACTTCCATCCAAAGACAACTCTCCTACCAGCAAGGTATCTGAGAGGTCTTTTTCCAGCTGGCCTGAGGCCAAAAGTAGTCCTACAGCAATGGGTAAATCAAAAGCTGGGCCCTCTTTAGGAAGATCTGCCGGAGCAAGGTTAACAGTAATTCTTTTAGCAGGAAAATCAGCCCCACTATTTTTTAAAGCAGATCTAACCCTCTCCCTAGACTCCTCTACAGCTCTGTCAGCCAAACCAACGAGGGTAAAAGAGGGGAGTCCTTGGGAAGCAATATCCACCTCCACTGTCACCCCTATTGATTCCAACCCTACATTAGCCCCAGAAATAACTTTTGCAAGCATTTATATCTTGAGTTTAGCAAAAAATATAGGATAGTAAATAGTAAGTTAAAATTCGAGCTGATTAAAATCCGCGAAGATAACAATTCCCACCATAAATAATGTCATAAACTAAAATTCCCTTATGGTAAATCCTCTCTCTTCCACTCCATCCCCAGTCCTCTACCATCCCTTTATCTTCATAAACCCAATCCCCTTTATCATCAGCAAATGATACCTTTACTTTATTACCAAACCTTACTTTCTCTACATGCTCTTTTAATACCCTTTGAAGTCTTCCATATATAGTTCCCTCACCTAATTTAAGCCCTTCATTAGTTAATCCTCCAACATATTGACATCTTAAAACTGGATCTCCTCCCTCTAATAGGCTAGTTATCCTCTCCGCTCCAGCAAAATTTCCAGGTCTTTCTCCTCTGTCATCATAAGAATCATAGTAATAATAAGGAGAGTTTGGTTCTTGGGTTGGATCGGTAGTGTAAACTAGCTCTTTAGCCCTTGGAAGAAGAGGTGTATCTACAGGCTTAGCATTTCCAGCATAAGTAGCCCTCCTAGCTCTTACAAAAAACTCCCTTAAATCTTTGGGCAATATCTCTCTTTCTGCTGGGTGGTATTCTATCTCTGACTCCATATTAAAGATTAAAGTACCAGCATTCCCAACCCCTGGGGTTGTTTAGCTTCAAACCCCGGGAGAAGTAAACAATGCATCTCTGTCTCCATCAGATAATAACTGGAATATACCACAAAAGTTGACAAGTAAGAATTCCCATCATATGCTGGAAATGTTCATACAATGCATTGGAGGACTTGCCAAAGAGCTTTTTGATCTAGACTAAAGCTTAGAGGGACAAGATACCTAAACCGTATCTAAAAAACCGAAAGAATTTAAGTCTGCATTTTTGATAATTCTTTCGGTGTGTACGTAAAAACAAAAGGAGCCACCAAAAAGTGAGCTCCTTTTGTTTGCTTAGGAAACCAGTAAGCCAGATTTTGTTTTAGATGAAATCTATCTTTGAAATGATGTTTAAAGTCATCCCAATCCCGGTTTAGCCGGGACGCTCCTTATTTCGACTATCGAGCGAGCAGCTCAGTCTGATCTAGGATTGCAGCGGGGAGGATTGTCCGTTTCACCCGAGCTTGACCTCGGTTCGTCACTGTTACTCTAACTAGCGGTTTTCCCGTCCTCGCCTTACGGCGGGCACCCTGCTCTGTGCTGTCTGGACTTTCCTTACTTCGCCTTGCGGCTCAGCATATCATCCAGCTTCCTAAGCAGGCATATTATACCCTGTCACTAGCCTGGAATCAAATTTAGGAGAGCTCTTCTTCAATCTTTAGACTCTCTTGCAAAATGAGCTGAATTACTACCGCAATAGGTACAGCCAGTAGTGCTCCTCCCAATCCCAAAAGCCTGCTTCCCACTGAAATAGCCAGGATAACTAAAATGGGATTTAGCCCTACTGCCCTCTTCATTATTAAGGGCACTAGAAGATGTCCTTCTAACTCCTGAATAACAAAATAAACCCCCGCTACTAAAAGGGCCAGCAGGGGAGAAACAGTTAATGCCAGTAAAATAGCGGGGATAGCAGAGATGATCGGACCTAAAACAGGCACCACCTCTAAAAACCCGGCAATAATGGCCAAAGGCAAAGCATAATCCAAACCCAAGGCAACTAACCCAATATAAACCATGACCCCAACTGCTAAAGATAAAACAAGCTGTCCCCGCAGCCAGTCTCCCAGTTTGTCCTCGATCATCCTAAGTATTTTTTTGGCTCTATCCTGGCGAGGACCAAAAAAGGAAGTAGCATAACCTTCAATTTTTTCCCGGTCCAAAAGAAGATAGATAGTAATCACCAGGACACTGACAAAACCGATGACGTTTCTGAAAATATCTACTGTGATAGAAACAGCCTGTCCGGAAAGCCGGGAGACCTCCTGAGAAATCACCGACTGGTCAAGCCTTAAAGTCTGAGGAAATAAAGCCACAGTTTCTGACAACTTACTCCCCAAGTTGCTGGTTTGGGTGACGAGGGGAGTAATACCTACAGCCAAAGCCCCTATAATTCCTAAAATGATTGATAAAACAACTACTATCACTGCCAAACTTTTGGGCACCTTCCATTTTACAAGTCTTTCGATTATTGGAGTCAGGGCAGACATAAAAATAAAGGCTACAAAAAAGAGGAGGATGATATCTAAAATCTTAAAAATAATCCACAGAAGGATAAAAAAGGCTGTTACAAAAATTATGGTTTTCCAGGAAATGTCAATCCGTCTTGTCATCCGCTTGATCATACCATGACTGGATTATCTTTTCTACTTCCTGAGAAAAATTCCCTTTAGTTATATCAAACCAAAAAACATCTTTTTCTTTTTTAAACCAAGTCATCTGTCTTTTAGCATACTGAGAAATTTTTACTGATAGCTGCTCGAGAAACTGTTTTTGGCTGATCTCACCGCCGAGAAGTTCGGCGAGCATTCCATATTCCAGTCCCAACTCTCTCATCCTTTTTAAAGTTACTCCTTCTTTTAAGAGTCTCTCTCCCTCCTCAATTAATCCTTGGTTTATCCTGGAAATCAGACGTAAATTAATCCGTTGCTTTAAAACCTGGCGGGGAACTGTAAGCCCAATCTTTAAAAGATTGTAATTTTTAATTTTAAATTTTAAATTTTTAATTGATTGTATGTATGGATTCATAAGTATAAGTTCGATAGAGCGGAGGAGACGGCGCGGATTTTTTCTGTCTGAATCGTTTAATTTTTTCCATCCAGTAGGGGAGAGTAGCTGTATTATTTGCTGCAGCTCCTCTAAAGACAGCTTCTCTAACTCCCCTCTTAGTTGATAATCCATGGGAATAGAAAGATTCGGTAATCCTTCCAGTAAAGCTTTCAGGTAAAGACCAGTTCCTCCCACAATGATAGGTATTTTACCTTTCTTGATAATATTTCCAATAACCTTTTCTGCCTCTTTTACATAATCAGCCACTGTATACCTTACCTGAGGATCTGCCACATCGTACATCCAAATACTGATCCCATTTATTACCCATCTACTTTTAAGCTTTTGAACTTTTAACTTGTACCTTTGACTTTTGATTTTTGAATTTTGACTTGGCATTTTGCCTGTCCCAATATCCAAGCCCTGATATACCTGACGGGAATCACAGGAAATTAGCTCCCCATCAAACTTTTTTGCCAGTTTAAGAGCCAAATCTGTTTTTCCGATAGCTGTAGGTCCCAAAACCACCAAAACCTTTTTCATGGGCTTTATTCTACCGAATTATTGTAACCCTTGCCACAATTTGCTAAAATATCATAGTGGAACTAGAAGCAAGACAACTACATGGCCAATCTGAGCAAGCCAGAGAAGCTGGAGATTTTACCAAGTCATTAGAGCTATCTGAGAGGGCGATGGTTTCCTATCAAAAAGAGAACGATCTTCTTGGTTTCGCAGAAGCACTTGCTGGCCGTGTCATTACTCTTCGTCATTTATATGAGCAAACAGAAAACAAAGCCTACCTAATCCTTGCTAAGTATACTGCCATGGCCTCTGTAGATATTGCCCAGGAAAGTGGTGATAAAACTGCTCTGGCTATTCCTTTATTTAATCTCGGCAAACTTCAGGAAATTCTTGGAGAACATCAAAACGCCACAAACTCTTTTAGAGAAGCTCTTGATAATATTATCAATAATCCTCCCGTTGTTCACCGTGTTCCTGAGAGACCAGCTATTATAGCTGATTTTAAATTCCATTTGGCTCATGCCGAGTACAATACTGGTGATAAAACTGCACTTGAGAGGGCAGAGAGTGCTCTGAGTGAACTGGAAACGTCAGCAGAAATTTCCGATTACAATAAAAACGTTTGGGTATCAGGAAACCATATGCACTTAGTAGAAATGCTCCGTGAGGACAACCCAGAAAAAGCCAAAGAACACCTGCAAAAAGCAAAAGAAATTATTGATAGTGACGAAAGACTGAAACTTCGCAAAGCCCAGTGGGAAAAACTGGCTGCTACTTTTAAATAACTACTCTGACTTACCGAAAATCCAGGGGGTTTTGGATTTGATAGTCCTCTTTGAATTCAAATTCTTATTTAGAGCTTCCCTGACTGTTTTTCTTTCTGTCATCCGGGCTACCCTTACCACTGTATCTGTTCCCACCTTCACCTCTTCAGCTATCCCCCTAATAGTCAGACCTTCCTCTAAAAGGTTCATTATTTTCCAACGGTTTTGTAACATTCGAAGTTCTGATGGGGTAAGAAGCTCTCTGATAAGGTGGTCAGGGATATTAACAGCAGAGTTGGTTTTAGGCTTGCTCATTTTGACTTTTTGGGCCAAAGGTCCATCGTCCTTTGGACGAGAACTCTAAATTCTTCCTGTATGGATACATACTAACTTTAAAAGGGTAGAGGAGTCAAGTAGCAAAAATAGCCAGGGAAAAGGAAAAATACTATCTAACTTTTCTTTTGAGGGTTTTTCCGGCAGTAAAACCGGGGAGTTTTTTCTGAGGGATTTGAATAGTCTGCCCTGTTTGGGGGTTTCTACCCCTCCTGGCAGCCCGAGAGCGAATTAAAAAGGTCCCAAAACCGGAAACCACCACTTTCTCTCCTCTTGTCAAAGCATCTTCAATAAAACCAAAGGTATTATTTACTGCCTCAGTAGTGGCCCTCTTGGTAAGATAAGATTTTTTTGCTACCTTCTCAATTAATTCGTTCTTTGTCATCCTAGATGTAATCTATCAGATAGCTGTCCAGTTGTAAAGTACTATGCTTTTTCTTATGCTTGTAAAGCAGATGAAGCTCCAAGCCCTTCTTTCTAATCCTAAGCTCTTCTGGTTACTCCTACCTCTTTTTTTATTATTAACTTGGCAGTTTACTTTCAGTAACTTAAAAGTCTTACAAAAGCCAGCTTTGGATTTTACAGTGCTCTACCAAGCAGGAAAGCAAGTGTCAGTTGGGCTAAATCCTTATTCCAAAAAAGAGATTTCTGATTTTCATACTCCCCCTCCTTCTTTATTGGTCTTTTCCCTACTCCCATTACTACCCCTGGAAATGAGTCAGATAGCCTGGTTTCTGCTGTCCTTAATATCCTTTCTTATTGGTTCATACTTTTTATTTAAAGCTCTTAATATTTCAGACAACAGACTTCTTTGGATATTCTATCTATCAGGAGTCCTGGTGTTTTTTCCCTTCAGATTTAATTTAGGCTCGGGGGAAGTTAATAATTTTCTCTTTTTCTTTTTATCTACAAGTTTCTATCTTCTCCAAAAGAAAAAAGAGTTACCAGCAGCTTTTCTTCTATCTCTGGGTATCATCTTTAAGATCACCCCCCTCTTTTTCTTATTCCTCTTTCTGCTGGAAAAAAGGATAAAAATTTTATTAGGAATTGCTGTTTGTTTATTAACCTTGGGAGCTGTTACCCTCTTGGTTTTTGGTCCTGACCTTTTCTTACATTACTGGGCAGTTATCCCCCGTTATTTTAACCTTTATGACCCTGTCTACTATAACCAATCACTTACGGCTGTTTTTTTAAGATTTTCTTTACCTCTTACCTCTATCAGAATATTCTCCACCCTTCTTTTGTCCTTTGCTTTGCTGGTTTTTATCTATTTTCAGCGAAAGATCAACTCTCAAGATCTCACCTCACAAATTATTCTTTGGAATATCGGTATTTTATACACCCTTATCTTTTCTACCTTTGCCTGGCAGCACCATTTCACCATCGTTCTTTTCCCCCTGATAACTACCACTTATCTGTTTTATAAAACTAAACTCTCTCCTATCTTTTTCCTGACTATAGCGATTATTTACCTCATGTTGGGATTAAACATTAAAAACCCTGCTGGCCTGGCTAACTTTAATATTACCGGAGCAATTATTCTCTCCCATGTCTTTTTAGGAGGAGTTTTTTTATTGCTCTTAAACTATTTCCTGGCTTGGAGAATAAAATATTAGGATGTCATGGCGTAATCCATAGCTCTGACTTCTCTGATAGCTGTAACTTTTACCTGGCCCGGAACCATCACCTCTTTGGAGATCCTTTGAGCAATGTCATGGGTAAGTTTAGGTAATTCCTCATCGGAAACTTTTTCCGGGAAAACTACCACTCTTACTTCCCGTCCTGCCGAAACGGCAAAGGCTTTTTCCACCCCTTCATAGGACGTAGCAATCTTTTCAATATCCTCAATCCGCTTTATATATCCTTCAATATCTTCCCGTCTGGCACCGGGTCTGGCTCCCGAGATAGCGTCAGCGATATAACAAATAATTGATTCTACGGCAGAAAAAGGCTTTTCCTCATGGTGTTCAGCGATACAATTTATAACCTCTTCCGGCAAACCATATTTTTTAGCCACACTGACACCTTTTTCCACATGTGTTCCTTCATCGTCTTGATCAACTACCTTACCGATATCATGTAAAAGACAGCCCAGTCTGACAATATTGACATTGGCCCCCAGCATTTTAGCTAAAGCAACGCCAATTTTTGTCTCTTCCAGGGTATGCTGGATCATGTTTTGGCCATAAGAATAACGGTATTTAAAACGGCCCAGTAAAGAGATCAGTTCCCGGGGTAAGTTATAAACCCCCACTTCGTGAGCCAAAGCCTCCCCTGCCTGAAACATGATCTTTTCTACCTCCTCTTGGGTTCTTTTAACAATCTCTTCAATCCTTTCCGGCTGAATCCTCCCATCCTGCATAAGTCTCTCTAAAGCGATATGGGCAATTTCTCGTCTGACAGCATCAAAAGAAGACAAAATTAACACTCCCGGTGTTTCATCCATCAATACATCCACCCCGGTAGCGTTTTCAAAAGCCCGGATGTTGCGGCCTTCTTTACCGATAATCCTTCCTTTCATCTCTTCATCAGGAAGTTTTACTTGAGAGGTGGTAAATTCAGCCACATAATCTGTTACCCCATGAAGCATCGCTTCTGCCAGGATAGAACGAGCTCTTTCATCAGATTCAACCTTGATCTCTTCTTCTGCTTCTTTAATTCTTTTGGAAATTTCTGAAGCTAACTCTTTTTCAATATTTTCCAAAAGCAGCTTTTTGGCTTCTTCTTGAGGAAGTCCGGCAGATTTTTCTAACTTAGCAACTAAATCTTTGCGGATTTTTTCCACTTCCCCCAACCTCTGATCAACAGCGGTGAGCTTCTCAGCCAGAAGTCTTTCTCTTTCCTCCAAAATACCTTCCCTCTTTGCCAACTCTGCCTCCTGTTTGCCAAAATCTCCTGAAGAGACAGGATCAGAAGAAGGCACAGAACTGCCAGGTCCAAATGTTTTTTGCATAAAATTTTTTAGGAAAAGGAAAAGAGACCCTCTATGAGAGCTTTTGAAGGTAAGCTGTTTTGGTAACTACAAAAGCTGCTTGAACCATCACTTTTTCCTCAAGTTTCCTAAACTTTGATAGTAGTTTACCCTGTTTTTAGAATATTTTCAACTACAGTTTTTACCACTGAATAATCGAAACCCTTTCTTAAAAGAAATTCTGTAGCTTTTTTCTTTAATTCCCAACCTTCCAAGTTTTTCCAAGACCTCATCTTTTTTTCTAGAGCAAGTTTTGCTAACTCTTCTTCGCTGACAGCTGACGGCTGATGACTGACGACTTCTTCAATTATTTCTCTGTTAATTCCCTTTTGAAAAAGTTCCATCTCTAAAGCTCTTACCCCCTTTTGTTTGCTTTTTCTTCTTCCTTCTACCCAAGCTTTAGCAAATTCCAAATCATTTATCATCCCCTTTTGCTTTAACCTCTCCACCAAAAGATCAATCACCAACTGAGAAATTTCTTCCTTATCTTTTATTTTTCTTTTAAAGGATAAATTCCTTAAATAATTTCTAACCTCTTTCTCAGAACGAGCTCTCATAGAAAAAAGCCCGTACATTCGCTCCATGAGCTTCCCCACTTCTGATTCAAAAAGCAGTTTTTCCAGATCTTTTTGTTCGATTATTTTTCCCGGGATAAGACGGTAATTTACTATTAAATCTTCATCTGCTCCAAAAGCAAATAATCCATCTAAAAAAACATTAAATCTTCTAGGGTTCTTTTTCTGAGGTTCTACTGAGGTAATTTTGGGCATCCAAAAAGTTAGACTGCTTCTTCTACTAAACCTGCTTCCTGTCTGCCGGCAGGCATAGCTTCTTCCTGTTCTTCTTTTCCTACTACTATATCCTTACCTGATGCCTGTTTACCCCATCTTTCTCTGATATCTTTTTCTAATTTTTCAGCCAGTTTTTTGTCTTCTTTCAAGGTAATAATTACTGCTTGTCTCCCTTGACCTAATAATTTTTCTTCCCATTTAATAAAAGCTCCGGATTTGGTTAATATCCCCAGCTCTATACCAACATCCAAAAGCTCTCCCTCATGAGAGATGCCATCAAAATCCATATCAAATTCAGCAATCCTAAATGGGGGAGCGACCTTATTTTTCACTACCTTTACCCGATGCCTGGACCCTATTACCACATCACCGGATTTTATATTTTCAATCTTTCTGATATCCAAACGAACCGAAGAGTAAAACTTTAAGGCCATACCTCCAGTAGTTACTTCCGGATTGCCAAACATCACCCCAATCTTTTGCCTCAGCTGATTAGTAAAAATAGCGATGGTGTTAGTATTGGAAATAGCTCCGGTAAGTTTTCGAAGAGCCTGAGACATTAGTCTGGCCTGAACACCCATCATAGAATCACCCATTTCACCTTCAATCTCCGCTTTGGGAACCAAGGCTGCTACTGAGTCAATAACAATCACATCAATACCTCCGGAACGGATTAAAGTTTCAGCAATTTCCAGGGCCTGCTCTCCGGTATCTGGCTGGGAAATTAACAGGTCATCCAAGTTTACTCCTAACTTTTGAGCCCTTTGGGGATCTAAAGCATGTTCGGCATCGATAAAAGCTGCTACCCCGCCTTTTTTCTGAGCCTGGGCAATGACATGTAAAGCTACTGTTGTTTTACCAGAAGCTTCAGGACCGTAAATTTCAATAATTCTCCCTTTAGGAAGTCCACCTACACCCAGAGCCAAATCCAAAGCAATCGAACCCGTGGAAATAATATCAATAGACATCTTCTCGACCCGCTCACCCAACCTCATAATTGAACCCGTGCCATACTGCTTTTGGATCTGTTGCATGGCAGTTAAAATGGCAATTTTTTTGGCATCACCGTTATCTTGTGGCATATGTTTCATATTAACAAAACCCGAAACTATGTCAAGCCCCCACTTTGATCTTAAATTCTAGTGTATGGATACATAGGTACAAAGCCAGAAGAGTAGGGAGTAAAAGTTTGCCTTATAAATCAGGCTTTTTTAAACTCGTCTTGGGAAACTCCAGACTCTCTTAATATGGCAGTCAAAGTCCCCTTGGGAATCTCTTTTAGATGAGTTTGTAAGTCTTAGGCATAAAGCTGTGGCAGGTCTATATCCACTGAGCTAATGAGGGAGTTTTCTTCTTGAGGGATATGTTCTTTATGTTTTTGTAAACTCTCAACATAAAGACGGATAGCATCTTTCACCAATTCTCGATCTGTCGGGGATGGGAGAATTGAACTCCCTACATCCGGACCCCCAGCCCGGCGTTCTGCCGATGAACTAATCCCCGTAACTTAGTATTTTACCACTTGAACTTGCAGAGGGTAAGCTTGGATCTTCTTTAGAAGCTTCTATCTCCCCTGCTACTTTGGTTCCCATAACTACCACCATCTTAATTCTCCTGCTACCAATCTCTTCTCTTAAATCTTCCATCTTTTCTATCTCAGTCCCCACTCCCTGATAAATTAATAATCCAGGGTTACCAGTGTTTTCTGACTGAACATTTCCTGACCCTAAAACTTTTTTGGCTTCCAGCTGCCAGGCAGCCACCGAATTTTGGGAGACTGCCATACCTCCTACCTTATTTTCCATATCAATAAATCTTTGGTTAGTGATCATCTTATTAACAGTATTTCCATGACCTTCTTCTAAACCTTTAGCTGCCAGCTCTAGATCCAAACCTGCCTCCGCCAAAGCTCTGAGGGTCGCTTCTGCCTGACGGCGGTTTCCTGCTGTTACTTCATTGACAGTAATAATTTCCATCTCATGCTGAGTGGTATTGGAAGTTATAGGAGTAATACTGCTGTTGTTATCAGAAACAGGAGCAGGTGGAATTATAGTTACATCATCATTCATGGTGCTTATTGTACTCTTCTTTTTAAATATTTTCCAAAAGATCTATTACCTTTTCTTTTCTTTCTTCTCATTTACTTTTATTATTTTTTCCAGATAATATGATCTTGAAGTGAGAAAGGTTTTTTGGCTTATTATTTTTACTCTAACTCTTCTTTTTCCCAGTCTTGTTTTTGCCCAAGCTTCCCAAAATCAAAATGTGGTCTTACCTTCTACTGAGGTAGTAAAAATGTAACCAAACAACTTCAACATCGGTTTTTATATTTCCCTAGGATGTTTAATGTAATTTTGATACAATCTTTTAGGTTATGTATAAAGTGATTAAACCCTCGAGATTAAATAAGGGAGATACAATTGGCATTATTTCCCCTTCTCAATCAATTAACATAGAGAGCGAACAAACAGAGGGTTTTTATAAAGGGCTAGAAAAACTAAAACAGTTTGGGTTTAATTACAAACTTGGAAAACACTCCCAAGGAAAATATTTTTACTCTGCTGCCACTCCTGAACAAAGAGCTGAAGATTTGCATGATATGTTTCGGGATCCAGAAGTGAAGGCCGTTTTGATGTCAATTGGTGGAGAGACTGCCAATGAAGTTTTACCACTTTTGGATTTTGAGTTAATAAAAAATAATCCCAAGATATTTATCGGTATGAGTGATGGTACTACACTGCTGGCACCTACTACTGATAAAACAGGACTTATCACTTTTTATGGTCCAGATTTAATTTATGGATTTGGGATTCAAAAAGACACTAAAAAATTTGATGAACAGATGTGGAAATGCTTAGTTGAAGGCAAGGCAGAATTTCATCCGTTAGGCAATTTAATAAACGATAATGGGAAGAAAATACCGGATGGATGGAAAACTATCCGGCAAGGCCAAGCAAAAGGAAAGCTCATAGGTGGGTATTTAGAAATACTCATGGCACTTATTGGAGCCAAATATTTAAATAATCTAGAAGGTAAGATCCTTTTCCTAGAAAGTATGGAGGGGTCACACACTATTCACATGAGGTTACAATACTTAAAATTGATGGGCATTTTTAACCGTATCAACGGTTTGATTTTGGGATATTTTCCTGACATACAAAACGATGAAAAATTTTATCGAGAAATAGGAGATATCGTTTTAGAGATTACTAAAGACAAAAATTTTCCTATTCTTCAAGTTAATGAGTTAGGCCATCTGGTAAAAAATTATACCTGGCCAATGGGAATAGAATTTGAGTTAGATGCTACCAATAAAAGTATTGTAGCCCTGGAAGATTGCGTTATCTAATTAGTTAAGAAATTAAAAACGTCTATTATTAAAGTAGCTTTTTAAAATCTTCCAATGGTAGATTAATTGCTTTTAAAACTCCGTTCAGTAAAGTTCCTTTACGTATGATTTTATGATTAGGTACTGTAACTAGTTGCTTGAAGCCATTTTCTTTTATTTTGACCAGTCTAGTATGGCTTCCCTTCTGACGAACCACAGAGAATCCGATTTTTACTAGAGCTTTAATTAATTCTTGACCGCTGACTTGAGGGACATTAGACATGTCTTACGTTTACGGACTGGCCACTTCAACGGGGATAAAATACCGGTCTTTATGGGAACTGCCTTGCTCCAGCTGTTCCTGATCAGCATCCTCCAAATACAGTTCAATAGCCTCCTTGATATTTTCTATTGATTCTTCCAGACTATCCCCTTGGGAACAACACCCGGGTAGATCAGGTACCCAAACAGAATAACCTCCATCCTCTTCTTTTTCAAAAACAGCATCATATTGAAGAACCTTCTGTTTCATAATAACCATATTATACATCACCTGTGTAATGATTTTGTAATTTTTAATTTTCTACACTTGCCACATCCGATGTGGCGTTCCTAAAAACACCTGATTTTTAATAAAAATTTTTAAATAACAATATTTGAAGGCTTACCTTTAATCCAGTTTCCGACATTGTCTATCATAATATCATTAGCTTTTCTGGATGTAGCATCAGTGTTAAAAGCAATATGAGGAGTTGCTACAACTTTAGGGTGACTTATTAATTTTAAATAGTAGGGATTATCCGCCTCTGCTACAGGCATTCCAGCTGAATCATCTGCCACCCCTGCTAATATTTCCTTATCTAAAGCCTCAAACATTGCATCAATATCATAAATTGAAGAAGCAGTAATAATTATAAAATATGATCCCTTTTTTAGTGAATTGAAGAATTTTTTATCAAGTAAGTTTTTTGTAGAAGGCTCTACCTTAAGGCAACTTACTACTACATCAGCATCTTTAGTCTTTTCCAATAAATCATCACCTCTTTGAAAATAGGTAACATCCATCCCCATAACTTTACATATTTCTCCAACCCTAGAACCAATATTTCCTTTCCCTAAAACAGTCACATTTTTACCTGCTAAACCTGGAGATCTTTTAAATACTTCTTGCTTACTCTTATTGGTTACCCCGATAAGCCTGTCAAATTGTCTGAGCATATAAATCATCATGCCTATAATCCATTCTGAAACAGCCTCTTTGTTACATCCAGGACTATTGGAAAGAGAGTTCCCACCTTCCTTAAGTCTCGGCAAATCTAACCACCCTGTTCCCACCATGGGAAGAGAAAAGTATTTGTTTCTTAATTCATAACCTCTTGTTTCCATACCTACCTCACCTGTACAGATTATGTCAGCATCTTTACAACGCTCAAACCATTCCTCCGGGGTCGGCATATCATTATAAATGGTTGTTTCTCCTAAGGACTTTAATCTCTCAATTTGATCTGGGTAAAAAGACATGTTCTGGGGCACTACAATTTTCTTCATAAAGATAGATATATTCTATCTTAAGTTTAGGAATTGGCAAGATATATTTAGCAGACTCCTACTTTGATTTTACTTAGGGATTGTTGTAAAGCTTTGGTAGAGACTACCTCCATCAGGGTTAACCATTTTCTAAGGTATACCCACAGGGGATCATCCTTTTCTATTTTTCCTCCTCTGATATGTCTTAGGGAATCGATAGTCAAAGTTTCCACTCTCGCCCAAATCACTTTTATCTCTTGACCATCATTTAAATCTTTCCAAGATTTTGCTTCTTTTAAAGCTATTAAAAAATCACCTTTATATTCTTTCAAACGAAGTTTGATTAGTAATTTCCATTCTTTTATAAATTTTTCTTCTACATTTAAATTTTCTAAAATTTTTAAAAAGCATCTATCACTTTTTTCTGGGTATCCAAAAGTAGTGGTTGTTGTTCTGCTTGTAAAAATACCAGCCCCAAAAGGGTTACCTCCAGCTCATTAAAAATTCTATCCTGTTCTGTTTGGGAGAGAGTTTCAAAATTTACCATCTTCCTAAATTCTTCATCCTTCCAAAGATCATATGAAGCCTGAGCTACAATCTCTGCTACCTTCTCCGGCGTAATAGTAAGTTCTTCCTTTTTCATCTCCCCCATTCTACTGTTCCTTAAATTAATTTTCAAACCATCTTGCCTATTACTAAACAATTAGGGCATAATGGAATTAATATGAATATGAAAATTGCCTTTTTCGGGGTAGAGGAAGCAGAAAAGGAAAGCTACTTTTCTAAAGGTCTTGCTGATCATGAGCTGACTTTTTTCCCGGAACCCATCACCGAAGACTCTTTACCGGAAAAATCAGATTTTGATGTTATCTCAGTTTTTGTAGATTGCGCTGTCACCCCCAAAGTTATCAACCACTTCCCTAATCTAAAACTTATTGTTGCCAGATCTACCGGTTTTGATAACATTGACCTTAAAGCTGCCAAAGATAAAAAAATTCCAGTGGCTAACGTTCCAGCTTATGGTTCCCACACTGTGGCTGAATTTGCCTTTGGTTTAATCTTGAATCTCTCCCGAAAAATTTATCAGGGAATTAACAGGTTAAAGGTCGGTTGTGATTTTGATTTTGAAGGCCTTCGGGGTTTTGATTTAAACGGCAAGACTTTAGGAGTAGTAGGGACAGGCAAGATTGGGGCTAATGTTATTAAGATAGCTCAAGGCTTCCAGATGAATGTTGTAGCTTGTGATGCTTACCCCAATGAAGAGCTTTCTAAAACCTTAAGTTTTTCTTATGTTTCTTTGGAGGAATTGTTAAAAACTGCTGACATTGTTACTCTTCATGTGCCTTACATGAAAGAGACCCATCATCTGATTAATCGGGATAATATCTTCTTGATGAAAAAAGGCAGTCTACTTATTAACACTGCCCGGGGAGCTGTAGTAGAAACTGAAGCTCTTTTCCAAGCCTTAACCCAGGAACATTTAGCTGGGGCAGCCCTGGATGTTTTAGAGGAGGAGGGGGAGTTAAAAGAAGAAGCAGAGTTATTATCTAAAAAGAAATTAAAGTCAAAAGATTTAAAGAATGTTTTAGAAACCCATATCTTAATTAATCAACCTCAAGTACTGATTACCCCCCACATGGCCTTTTATACCAAGGAAGCAGAGTTTTCCATCATGGAGACTACTGTTAAAAATATTAACTCCTTCCTAGAAGGAAAACCTGAGAATATTGTCAATAAAGATTAATCTTCAACTCTTCGTTGAGATAAAGCCACTCTTTAATCCAGAAATGTTATATTAAAGTCATGCAAGAGTTTACTGACGCCGGGGAAGATCATACTGATGGCCAGAAAAATCGAGAAGTCGACAGGAAGCAGGAAAATAAAGAAATAGTCGGACACTCTCAACGACCTCAGATAGATCAATTCCCTGAAAAATCAAGATATGTAATTAAAGACACCTACAAAGCTGCAAGAGCAAACGGCCAAGTAATTGAGACTATCGTTGATGGTGTGATAAAAGTTACTGCTTCAGCTCAGAACAAACAAGTAGACAAAGACGAGGTTCACCGACTAGCTGAGAATGTAAGTCCTGAAGATAAGGAAAAACAAGATAAACTAGTTGAGGTTGTAAAAAGAGAGGTTAGGCTTCTACAAAAGGCTTATAATAAACTTACTAAAGGTCAAGACGCCCCTGAATTGAGAAATACCCCTAATCCATTCACTCAAACTCCATATACGGAAGGAAGGTTCACAGAAGAAGAAGTCCAGAAGTTTGGTCATGCACCAGGAATTAGGGGTTTAGTTAAAAGAGTTAAAACTTTAGTACCCTCCAAGGATTACTTGCAGGGAAAAGAGGTGTTTATGGCAAGGATGAATCAGTTACTTAGTGAAAGGGTTGGTGATCTTCTTAATCTCGGTTTTAGGGATCCCAGTTTTAAACCAAATTATAGTGTTTCTGGAATGCAGGTACTGCATGAGGCTTTAAGTGCACCAGAAGCTGAACGAGCAACAATAGTAGCAAATGCCTTATCCTCTTTTTTTGACACCTCGAAAGGACTTGCTAGACAAAGCGCTTCATATACTTACTATTTATCAAAATGCCAAGAATGGTTTAAAACTTATAAAGCATCATTAACTCCAACACATCCCTCCTCCTTTATGACAGGTTATCTAGATGGAGAGAATTGGATTAGAGAAGTAGAAATTACCCAACATCTACATGAAGATAGCAATCGGAGATTCTTAGGCACTGTCGATGGTTATATGAACCATATTAAACAATATCGAGATCTAGTGACAGATAGAGTCTGCAAACTAGCTGATAATATTTCAGAAAGTAGTCTACCTATAAAAAACCCTGGAGAGCCAGCAGATGTTTTACAAGGCGCGTCTCTATCTCAGGAATATCTTGACTTAGCTGCAAAGTTAGCAGAAAAGATCCGAGAATTAAATCCGCAAGGTCAACATTCCTGGCTTTCAGCAGCAGTTCAAAAAATGGCGAGCATCGATATCATTGGCACCAATCAAGAAAAATTAGATACTGAGTTAGCTACTTCTCAAGATCTTCTTTTTCATTCAGGACCAATTGACGTTATTAAATCTATTCTAAGAAGAAAGGTCTTGGCTTCTAAGCAATACCAGATAGATAATTATGGAGAAGCGGTTTTTAGCAGCGGTTTAGTAAAGGTGGGCAAGGATTACGTAATTATGACAGATGCATGGGGACACACAAAAAGGGTTAGCAAGAGCGAATATGAAAAGATAGCTAAAGCTATATATAAGAAGCCTCCTGATCAAGAAGCTCATCAAGTATGTTTTTCAGAAAATAGTCCTTATATGTATTTTCAAGGTGTTACTTTGGCATTTAATAAAGGTTCTTTATTTACCCAATCTCAATTTATGAGTCAAGATGGATGGCACTTGTTTGATAAAAAATACTCTCATAACAATCCCCAAACCCCTGGTTTTGCTGTCAATTTAACTCAAGAACCGTTCCTTGTAGTAGTAAGAGAAGATTTAAGGGAAGATGTGGAAAACTTTATTAGAAACGATCTGGCCCAAGATCCTCATTGGGGCATTACTAACATAGAGGAATGGCTGAAAAATAACTTAGTAACCATCTCGTCAACTCATTCTGTTGATATTAATTACAATATTACAAGAGAAGATCTCGCTAAAGTTACAAACCATTTTACTCACACTCATCCATACCAAGGACCTCAAGGATGGTTTGTTCCTTCTGGGGAACAAGGTGAAACTGCTAATCATGGGCAACTATCTCCTCTTTTTACATACCAATTAGCAGCTTAGGAAGTTAATACTTGGAGGATTCCATTAGATCTACTTTTTTTATCTCTTTTTTTATAATTTTTCCATTTTTATCTATTTCATAAATAAAGATCTCATCAGGGTGAACTTCTAAATGAGTCACCCCTTCATCAGAAATATCATCCAGATATTTAATTAAAGCCCTTAAAGAGTTACCATGGGCTACCACTAAAACATTTTTCCCTGCCAAAAGTTCCAGAAGAATTTGATTTTTATAAAAAGGAACTACCCTCCCATAAACATCCTTTAAAGTTTCTCCTCCCGGTACCGGTTCATCCCAGCCTCTTCTCCAACTCTCAAATTGTTCCTCCCCATACTCTTTTTCTACTTCCCATTTATTTTTTCCGGTTAAAGATCCGTAATCCCTTTCATTTAAAGCAGCATCTTCTATAATAGGCAAATCAGTTTTTCCTAAAACTTTTAAGATCTCTGTTAAAGTTTCTTCTGCTCTTCTAAGCTTGGATGTAAAGGCTACAGTAAAATCCATCCCCTTTAAAACTTCACCAACCTTCCGGGAATTTTCTTTGCCCTCCTCATCCAACTCCACATTAGTAATCCCGGTCCAAATTCCTTGGGCATTCCAAGCTGATTCCCCATGTCTTACTAAAGCCAAATAAGCCATTATTTTAAACTCCTTTCTATTTCTACTAACCTCTGATATTTTACCAGTCTTGTCTTTTGAGTAGGAGAGCCTGATTTAAAACCGTCTGCCCCTAGTCCTACTGCCAAATCAGCAATAAAGGTATCCATTGTTTCTCTGCCACGGTGAGAAACAATGATTTTCCAACCATAGCTTTTAGCTAAAAGTGCTGCCTGAATTGTTTCTGAGACAGTTCCTATTTGAGTAGGTTTAACAATGACAGCATTAATAGCTTGTTTCTCATAAGCTTCTCTAATTCTCCTAGGATTTGTGGTAGTTAAATCATCACCCACAATCCAAATTTTATCTCCTAGCTTTTTAGTAATTTCTTCAAACCCCTGCCAATCCTCTTCAGCAAAAGGATCTTCTATAGAAAATAGTGGAAAATCTTCAACTATCCCTTGATACAACTCCCCCAGATAGTTATTATCTACCATCTTTCCTTCCATCTTATACTTACCCTGTGAAAAAAAAGTAGAAGCAGCTATATCTAAACCTATTTTATGCTTCATTCCCAGCTCTTCCTGTGTTTCCTCAAGTAACATCAGACCTAATAAAGAGTCTTCTCCTGACAGAGCATATCCTCCTTCGTCTCCCATCTCCTGTTTCCCATGCCTAGTATGAATTTTTTCTCCCAACAATTTAATAACCTTTTGCACCATCTCTAAACTCTCTTTGGGAGAGTTGGTTTGAGGAATATAGAGGTATTCTTGAAAGGGCAAACTTGCCCTGAGCGAAGTCGAAGGGACATGAACCCCACCTTCTATCAAGTTATAAAAACAAAGGGGAAATTTTCCTAAAGTTGTTCTGGAAAGCTTGGCTATCAGCTCAAAAGTTTCTAGCCTTCCCTTTTTAGCCAAAAGCTTGGTAAAGGCCATACTTAAAACCAACATTAAATTTCCCCCTAAACTGGATTTATCGGCAGTCCCATCCAAAGTTAAAAGAAGATCATCAAACTCCCCAAGTGTGGAAAATTCCCTGTTACAAACCCTTGATTTGATCCACTCGAGTTTATGAAGAACCAGATGAGGAGGTAAGACTACAGCTTCACCACTGCCCTTACTTTTACCAGAAGGAACAGAAGTTACTACCTTTTCCTCCCCGGAAAACATCTCTGCTTCCAAAGTATCCTCACCTCGGGAATCAGAAATAATACGAAGGTTAATATCGGAAATCTTCATCTCTTCTGCTCTTGTTCGTAAATTCGGAGTCTCGTTTTAATAGCAGTGTCAGGATTTAAAGATATGCTATCAATTCCTAAAGTTACTAAAAATTGGGCAAATTCAGGATAATCGGAAGGTGCTTGACCACAGATACCGATATATTTTCCTTTAGACTTACAAACTTTTATTACTTCAGAAATTAACTTTTTAACAGCTTGATCATTTTCATTGCTGATACCTTTTATCTTCTCATTTCCATCCCGGTCAATGCCTAAAGCCAGTTGGGTGAGATCGTTGCTGCCAATACTCATCCCATCAAAAACCTCTAAAAACTCATCAGCTAAAATGACATTAGCGGGAATCTCACACATCACATAAACCCGTAGTCCTGAGTTGGTCTCAGGATCTCTTACCAAACCATGTTCTTCCATAACTTTTATCACCTTTTTCCCTTCTTCCACCGTCCGACAAAAAGGCACCATTACTAAAAGGTTAGTGAGTCCCATCTCTTCCCTTACTTTTTTAATCGCTTTTACCTCCAGGGCAAAAGCGGGAGCAAAATCAGGGTGATAATAACGGGAAGCACCTCTAAAACCAATCATGGGATTTTCTTCTTTCGGTTCATATAGTTCTCCACCCAGTAATGTACGATACTCGTTAGTTTTAAAATCTGAAAAACGGACAATCACCTCTTTGGGATAAAAAGCCGCTGCTATTTTAGCAATACCAAAGGCCAATTTATCAATATAAAACTGTACCTTATCCTCAAAGCCTAAAGTCTTGCGGTTAATTTGTTTTTGCAGCGGCTCGGGAAGTTTTGAAAAATTTACCATTGCCAGGGGATGAATACCGATATTGGAAGCAATAATAAACTCTTCCCGGGCCAGTCCCACTCCGTCAGAAGGAATAAACGACTTTTCAAAAGCTGTATCGGGAGTAGCGATATTTAACATAATCTTGGTTTTAGTACGGGGAAGTTTTTTAACATCATGTTCAACTAATTTAAATTTCAAAAATCCTTCAAAAACTAAACCCTCACTTCCTGAAGTATCCACTGTTACCATCTCTCCCGTCTTAATCTTAGTAGTCCCTTCAATACTACCCACCACACAGGGAATCCCCAGCTCCCGGGAAACAATCGCCGCATGGGAAGTTCTGCCTCCTTGATCAGTAATAATAGCCGAGGCCATTTTCATAATCGGTTCCCAATCCGGATCAGTCATCCTGGTCACTAGCACTTCTCCTTTCTTAAATTTATTGATACCGGAAGGATCTAAGATTACCCTAGCTTTCCCGATAGCGATCTTAATACCCACTGATATGCCTGAAACCAACCTCTTCCCATCCTCTAAGCGAACATACTCATAAATTTTGGAAAAATCACGGGTAGAGTGGACAGTTTCCGGACGGGCCTGAACAATAAATAGCTCCCCTGTTCTTCCGTCTTTGGCCCACTCGATATCCATTGGTGTCCACCTGCCAATCTTTTTTGAGTAGTGTTCCTCAATCTTCATCCCCCATAAAGAGAGCATCATTACCTCCGTATCATCTAAAATAAAACTCTGGCGTTCTTTTTCCGTGGTGGCAATAATCTTGGTAGGTCTTTTATCGGAATAAACCATCTTCTGATTTTTTACTCCCAACTTTTTATCAATGATCGGTTTATAAAAACACTTTTTATTATGTCCGCCGAAAGATTCCTTAAACACCAAAAATTCATCCGGAGTGACCTCTCCTTGAACAATCAACTCCCCCAAACCCCAGGAACCGTTAATGACTACCACCCCCGGAAAACCGCTCTCCGTATCCAAAGTAAACATTACCCCGGAACAGCCTAAATCAGAGCGGACCATCTTTTCTACCCCTACCGATAAAGCTATCTCAAAGTGATCAAAACCTTTATCTACCCGGTAGGAGATAGCTCTCTCTGTAAAAAGAGAGGCCATACATCTTCTGATAGCTTTTAAAGTAGCATCTACCCCTCTGATATTAAGATATGTTTCATGCTCTCCTGCAAAAGAGGCATCAGGTAAATCTTCGGCAGTAGCGGAAGAGCGCACCGCAAAGTCGGAATGGGGGCCATACTTTTTCTCTGCTTCCTGATGGGCAAAAATAATAGCCTCTCTCAATTCAGCAGGAAACTCGGTGTGTTTAATCTTCTCCCGGACAATCTCCGCCCGAAGTTTTAAATCGTCCAGGTTGGTAGTTTTTAATCCTTCAAGAGTCTGCTTAATAAAATCTTTTAAACCAGTTTGGGCCAGGAAATAGCGGTAGGCAAAGGCGGTGACTACATACCCTCCGGGGATCTTCACCCCTTGGGGAGCAAGGTTACGAATCATTTCTCCCAAGGAGGCATTTTTGCCTCCCGCCTCCGGAACATCTTTCATTCCCAGCTCTTCAAAATGGCGGATAAAATTAGGCGGCATAATTTAATATTAACATTAATAACTTACCGGCGAAATCTAGAGAATGAAGTTTTTTCTTCAGGAAACTTAGATCTGCTATAGTTAAAGGTAACTTTAAAACTATTATGGAAACAAAGGTTTTGGGTTTACCCTCAAAAGACATTCAAACTAGATTAAAACAGTGGGGGTATAACGAAATTAAAGAAACTAATACTGCCAACCCTTTGAAGTTGATAATAAAACAGCTTCGGGGTAATTATATCCTCTATCTTCTTTCTTTTGCTATCCTTATCTCCTTTTTAGTGGGAGAAACATTAACCGCTTACACCATTTCTCTGGTGATTTTAATGGTTATCGGGATCACCTTTATTCAAGAATACCGGGCGGAAAAAGCAATCCAAGCTTTAAAGAAAATGATCACTCCCACCTCTATCGTTATCCGTGATAGCAAAGAGAAGGAGGTTCCCTCTCGGGATCTTGTTCCCGGAGACATCCTTATTTTACGAACCGGAGAACATATCCCCGCCGACTGTCTTATCTTACAAGAAAAAAATCTAAGGATTAACGAGTCTATTCTAACCGGAGAGTCTAAAGAGATTAGAAAAACTGCTTCAAAAAACTTGGAAGAAGCAAAAGAAGATAACTTCATATATATGGGCACCTATGTGGTAGCAGGAAAGTGCCAAGCCCAAATTCTACACACCGGAATGAACACCCGTTTTGGACAGATCGTCAACCTCATCTCCAAAACTGAAAAAGAGCTGCCTTTACAACGGAAGGTAAATGCTATCGCCCGCTATATGGTAATCGCTGCCATTGCCATCTCCCTGCTTACCGGAGTATTGATGCTTTTTCAAACCACAGCTATCTCTTGGGAAACTTTGACTCCTATTCTGATCCTAGTTATTGCTCTGACAGTTTCTGCTTTTCCGGAAGGCTTACCGGTAGTGTTAACCACTACCTTAGCTATTGGAGTAAGTCGTATGGCTTCTAAAAACGCTATCGTCAACAGAATGTCCATTATTGAGACTTTGGGTGAAACAACTATTATTTGTACCGATAAAACCGGAACACTAACTCGAGGTGAGATGACTGTTAAAAAAATTTTCTCTGACAACACTCTCTTTGATGTAGATGGAGCAGGATATGAGGCAAAAGGAGATTTTTCAAGTAACGGCCAAAAAATAGATGTCTCTCAGGAAAAAGGGCTGCAAATGCTTTTTAGAGCAGCAGTTTCATGTAACGATGCTTATATCGAAAGAACCGGCGAAGATGAAGAGTATCACACTCTTGGCACTCCCACTGAAAGTTCTTTGCTGATTCTAGCAGCAAAGGCGGGAATTTTCCGTGAAGATTTAGATTTTGTCCGCCAAGAAGAAACTCCTTTTAGCTCTGAGAGAAAGATGATGTCAGTTTTAGGCAGTTTAGGTAAAGAAGAATTTATCTTTGCTAAAGGGGCCCCGGAAGTAATACTCGCAAAATGCAATTTAAGCCAGGAAGAAAAAGAAAAAATCCTTAAAGTTAACAGCCAGATGACAAAAGATTCCTTCCGTACTCTCGCTCTGTCTTATACCAATACTACCTCTCAACGAAACTACTCGGAAGAGAATCTGACATTTTTGGGTCTGGTTGGCATTGATGACCCGCCCCGCGAAGGGGTAGCAGAAGCAATCAAGGTTGCCTACCAAGCAGGAATAAAAGTTAAAATGATCACCGGCGACCATCGGGAAACAGCGTTAGCTATAGCTTCCGAAATTGGTCTAGAAGGAGAAATCTTAGAAGGAAGTGATCTGGATAAGATAACCGACGAGGAGATGGCCAAAGTCATTTCTTCTGTAACAATCTTTGCCCGAGTTAGGCCGGAACACAAACTGCGTATTGTTAAAGTTTTAAAAGAGATGGGAGAGGTAGTAACTATGACCGGAGATGGGGTCAACGATGCTCCAGCATTAAAGGAGGCCCAAATCGGGATAGCTATGGGTAAAAACGGCACCGATGTTGCAAGGTCTGTAGCCGACCTAACTCTAAAAGATGACAATTTTATCACTATTGTCGAAGCTATCAAGGAGGGTCGAACCGTCTTTAACAACATCAGAAAATTTGTAAGCTATCAACTATCCTGTAACTTCGCTGAACTTACCATCCTCTTTTTAGGAGTCATTCTTGCCCCTCTTTTAGGCTGGAAAGTCCCGATACTTTTGGCATTACAAATCCTTTTTATGAATCTGGTCACGGACGACTTACCGGCTATTACGCACGCTTTCAATAAGCCATCAAAAGACATTATGTTACAAAAACCACGTAAAAAATCAGCTATTCTTGATCCATTACTTCTTAGAACTACCATCTTCACCGGAATAATTATGGCCTTTTTGACTCTAGCCAGTTACTTTTTAGTTTTTAATATTTTTCACTACTCTCACGAAACAGCCCAAACCGTGGCACTACTCACTCTAATTTTATTGGAGATTGGTAACGCTTTCAACTTCCGCTCTTTTAGATATCAAGTTCTCACCCGCTCTCCTTTTATTAATCGCTATCTTGCATATGCCTCCATTATCTCCATTCTCGCCACTTTCTTGATCATCTATTCTCCTTTGAATCTGATCTTTAAAACCCAACCTCTTCATCTGACAGCTTGGATTACCAGCTTAGCAATAACATTCCTCTTTTTAGCTTTCTTTGATCTGCTCAAAGAAATCAATAACCATCAAAGACACCTGAAGCTAGCCTAACCTCGTTGAACGTGTGGCCAAAAACTGGTAAGATATTTTCAGCTTGAAACACCGTTTTTTTATCTTCTCCCTGTTTATCATTTACATGATTGTGACCACCCTCCTTTTAGTTGGTCAGGGAGTAGCTATCTCTCCCGGCCGGTACTTTTTTGTCATTTTATTTGGAGGGTTGCTGGTTAAAAAAACCCGCAATTTTATCCTTGACTGGGCCCCTTTTCTTTTTATCATCATCTCTTACGATTTCTTAAGATGGTTTGTGCCTAATCTGACTTCCCAGATCAGCTATAGTCAAATCCGTGTAGACCAGCTGCTTTTTGGCGCCCTCCCCACTGTCTTTTTACAACAACACCTTTACCACCCCGAATCCCTTTCCTGGTATGATTTCCTGGCAACCTTTGTTTATTTTATGCACTTTGTTCTCTTTTTGGCCTTCGGATTTTTGCTGTGGATAAACAACAAGCGTTCTTTCCGGGAGTTTGTCACAGCCCTGTCTCTTCTTTCCTATGCCGCCTGGATTACCTATCTCCTTTTTCCCACTGCTCCACCTTGGGTAGCGGTAAAAGAAGGATATTTGGTGGGAGTGAGCAAAATTATGGACTTTACCCTACCTGTTCTTTTTAGCAGCTCTAAAATTCTTACCGCTTACCAAAACCTTAATCCCAACCCTATTGCTGCTCTTCCCTCGCTTCATGCTGCCTACCCCCTCCTCATCTTCTTTTTTGCCCTGAAAACCTTTAAAAGAAAAGCTCTATTTTTCCTGCCTTATGTTTTAGCAGTGTGGTTTTCCATTGTTTATTTGGGAGAACACTATGTCATTGATGTAGTAGCAGGAATCCTTTATGCTGGCTTTTTCTATCTTTTTTCCCAGGAGTTTCTGCACCACTTCCGTTTTAGAAAAATTTTTAAACAAATAGGGTGGCCTCGATGGTTAAACACCTAAATATTACTATTTCCGGTCAGGTTCAGGGAGTGTGGTTCAGAGGCTCAGCTAAAGATCAGGCTGATAAGTTGAGCATTAAGGGTTTAGTCAAAAATTTACCTAATGGTTCTGTTCATATTGAAGCAGAAGGAAACCCTGAAGCTTTGGAAGAATTTCTCAGGTGGTGTCAAAAAGGACCACCCCTTTCTCAAGTCAGCAAAGTAGATACTTCCCCAGCTAAGGTAAGGAATTATACTGAATTTAATATCTTATGAAGCAGGATATTATCCATCTTTTGAAAGGTGGGAAGGTGGGAGTAATACCCACTGATACTCTTTATGGATTAGTAGGCAGTGCTTTAAATAAAGAAACTGTAGAAAGAATCAATCAACTTAAAGACAGATCTGAAAACAAATCTTTTATTATCCTCATCTCTTCCTTGGATGATTTAAAGTTATTTAAAATCCAGCTTGATGAAAAAACTCAAAAATTTCTTAAAAAGATCTGGCCCAATCCTGTTAGTGTGATTCTCCCCTGCTCGGGTGAAAAGTTTACCTATCTTCATCGAGGCACCAATAGTTTGGCTTTTAGATTACCTAAGGATCAAAAACTTTTAGAGCTTTTACAACAAATAGGCCCTTTGGTTGCTCCTTCAGCCAATCCAAAAGGAGAGCCTCCAGCCAGAACTTTAGAGGAAGCTAAAAATTATTTTAGTGATAGTGTTGATTTTTACTTAGATGGAGAGAAGTTAACTGGCCAACCCTCAACCCTCATTAAAATCCAAAACCATGAAGTTATCCTCTTAAGAAAAGGTGCCTTTAAACTTTCTTAAACCACCCTGGATTAGTATCCCAACCCACCAGAACCACCACTTGGAGATTGAGTAGTGGGAGTTTGAGGAGCGGAAGTAGAACTACCTCTTTTGCCCAAGAAGAAGTAATAGATCAGACCATAAACGATGATGGCTATGACAACATAAATTAAAATCCACTGCCAGAGAGGCCTTTTTCCATAGCTCCCACTCCTTTCTTCATATTCTGCCATGAACTTATTATATCCAGTCCCTCTTTGAGAAACTGTAATCTAAATCATATGTTAGAATAACTTCATGGATAAAAAGACACAGCTTCTAGAGTTAAAAAAACAAATGGAAGAGGATAAAAGCCTTCCCTTAAGAGAAGGTGCTATCCAGTTGGTGTTTGGGGAAGGCAACTCTGATGCTCCCATCTATTTTCTGGGAGAAGCCCCGGGCTATTGGGAAGACCAAAAAGGCAGGCCCTTTGTAGGGCAAGCCGGAAAACTTTTAGATGAACTTATCCAAAGCATCGGCTTTATAAGGGAAGATGTTTATATTTCCAACGTTGTCCGTTTCCGGCCTCCGGAAAACCGCGACCCCGAGCCACAAGAGATCGCTGCTTTTGCCCCCTATGTAGATAAAGAGATCACTATCATTAACCCCAAAGTTATTGTGACCCTGGGAAGATTTTCCATGGGTAAATTTTTACCGGGAGTCAAAATCTCCCAAGTCCACGGGAAGATCAAAACTGCTTACTGGAAAGGGAAAGAGGTTACCGTTATCCCCATGTACCATCCTGCAGCAGCCCTCAGAGCTTCAGCTATCATGACCCAGCTAAAGGAAGATTTTAAAGTCATTCCCCAAATATTGGACAAAGCTTCCCAACCCAAAGCGGAACAGCTGAGCCTGGTTTAAAAAACTCTTGCTTATTTCTTGCTTTTTTTTGGCCAAACTCACAACTTTGTAAGCTATCATTTTCAAGTCTCCTCCTTGAAGACACAAGATGAAAATCGCCCAACTTGCTCCCATCATCGAGTCCGTCCCTCCTAAAAAGTATGGGGGTACAGAAAGGGTGGTTTGGAACTTAACAGAGGAGTTAGTGAAAAGAGGGCATGAGGTCACCCTTTTTGCCAGCGGAGATTCTCAAACCTCGGCTCAGTTGGTCTCAGTCTATCCTAAAGCTTTACGAGAAGCCAAGCTTAAAGATATCTACGGAGCCAATGTTTTTACCATGTTAAATATTGGTCTGACTTATTCAAGGCAAGATGAATTTGATATTATTCATGATCATGTAGGACACCTCAGCCTCCCTACCACTAACATCGCTACTACTCCCACAGTGATGACTCTTCATGGAGCCTTTAACCCGGAGAATAGGCGTATTTTTGAAGCCTTAAAAAACGTACCTTTGGTCAGCATCTCCCACGCTCAAGCGGAGTCCGCACCTCACCTTAACTACATCGGTAACGTTTATAACGGTCTGAAGATGGATCATTATCCTTTTTCAGATGAGAATGAAGGCTATCTTTTGTTTGTGGGAAGGATTTCCATGGAAAAGGGAACTCATTTGGCTATCGAAGTGGCTCAAAATTTAAATTTACCCTTAATTATGGCTGCCAAACTGGAAAGCGTTGATATGCAATACTTTCAGGAATATGTTGGTCCTCAGCTTTCCGAACAAATCCGCTGGGTCGGAGAAGTCAATGAGAAAGAAAGAAACAAACTAATGAGTAAAGCTTTGTGTCTACTTCACCCCATTACTTGGAAAGAGCCTTTTGGTCTTACTATGATAGAAGCTATGACTTGCGGTTGTCCGGTAGTAGCGATAAACAAAGGCTCTGTCCCGGAAGTTGTAGCTGATGGGAAAACCGGCTTTGTGGTTGATGATGTGGAAGGAATAATTGAGGCAGTGGAAAAAATTCACCAAATAGATCGTCAAGTTTGTCGTCAGCACGCCCTAAAAAACTTTTCTGCTCAAAGAATGGCTGATGGCTATGAGGAGGTTTACAGAAAACTTCTTCATATGCGTCGGGTCAAACTTCCACACAATAATGGACTTTCCCATCTTACATCCTCAGTTTATACTTCCTCTCACTCTTAATATAATCTTACCGACCTCTTTTTTACCCCTTGTAATATCCTTTCTTTCTGCTAAACTTCGTGGTTGTTTACTCGCTTCGCTAGCGAAGTAGGCATTTTAAAAAGGTTAGATTCTGCCCATGAATACTGACGATCTGTATCAGTTAGCCTATCAATCAATCCTTAATCTTTCTACAGAGGAAGGCATTTATGCTTCTGCTCGGGAAGAGGCTTTTGGTTGCGTTTTTGGGAGAGATAGCGCTATTACCATCTTAAAGATCCTCCGAGCCCATTCCCGCAAACCTCTCCCATATCTCCTTGAGACCTGTCATAAAGCTCTGCTTAACCTAATATTACTCCAAGGGAAAGAATTTAACCTGGAAAGTGGGGAACAACCGGGGAAGTTTATCCACGAGTTTCGAAAAGATAACCATTCCCATTTAACAGCCCCCCAAAACCCCCTTCAAAAACCGTGGTTTATTTATCCTGACGGGACAATGAGAAACTACGACTCCCTGGACTCCACCCCTTTATCCCTTATCGCTCTCTATAGATATTGGCAAGCAATTTCTGACAACGAGTTTTTAATTAATGTTTTACCTTCGGTAGAAGCAGGTCTTAACTGGATTATAAGCTTTGGCGACCCGGATAAAGACTTTTTATTGGAATATGATTTTCCCCCTACCAGGCAATTTGGAGGGTTAAGTGTCCAATCCTGGACTGATTCTCACCAATCTATCCTCACCCCTCAAGGACTACTGCCTCAATATCCCATTGCTCCGGTAGAGGTACAAGCCTTTGCTTGGATGTCTTTAACCTTGTGGGCCAAATTTTACCAAAACCAATCACCCCGGTTTGCCCAAAAGCTGGCTTCCTTTGCGGAAGGTATGAAGCAGACCTTTAATAAGAAGTTTCTTCTTCAAGACCAAGGGTTTTATTTTGCAGCCCAGGCTTTGGACGGCCAAAAGCAACAAATTCCCACTATTACTGCTAACCCCTTACTATGCCTTTGGGCATCAGACCGGGACCTTGGAAAAACCGTTTCCATTATTGAGGAAAAAATCCTGGCAGATTTTGTCACCCGGGGTTTTTTGCCGGATTTATTTGTTGAGGGAGCAGGAATCCGTACCATGAGTTCCTTTTCTCCCACCTTTAATCCTAACCCCGACTCTTACCATAACGGCAGCTTTTGGCCCGTGCTCAACGGTTTAGTTGTGGAAGGCTTAGAAAACTTTGGCTTTAAGAAAGAAGCCAAAAAGTTAAAAGAGGCTTCCCTTTTACCCATCCGTCATTTTGGCTGTTCCATTGAGCTCTACAATAAAACTGATTCAGGATATAGCGAATATTGCTCTCCCTCCGGCCAGGTCAGCTGCCACACCCAAGCCTGGTCCGCTGCCTCAATCTTAGATCTGGCAATCTAGTATATCTAACCCCCGAGGTTAGATAAAAACCTACGTTTTACACCATAGGATTCTACACCATGAACTGGACCTTGTTGACTGAAGGTGGTAAACTCTTTTTTGCCTCATTTTATCAAGGAGATACTCATCATCAGGGCCTCTCAAAACGGTCCTTACATTACTATCAAGTTTGAGGGGAAAACCCAAAAAGATTATAAGACTTCTTTTTAATTTATTTTGGTCTTTTGATAACCCGACAAACTCTTTCTATAAAATCATCTAGTTCAAAAGGTTTTTCAATATAATCATCAACTAGAGGTAAAATCTCCTTATATCGGAGACAGCTATGCGCGCTTAACACCACCAGAGGAAGTTGGCTGAATTGTAGGGTAAGGGATTGGTAAGATTTATTTCTCGCTCAGGGGAATAATAATAACCGCTAAAATATAGGCTATAATCCCGGGGATAAAACCGGTAAAAGCAGTTATTAAAATCCAGGCCAATCTTAAAATATTGGCATCAACATTAAAATAATCTCCCAGTCCACCAAAAACCCCGGTAATAACCCTGTCTTTCTGGCTCCTATAAAGCTTCTTCGGTTTCATGTTTCTCCTCGAATTATATTCCAGGGTTTATACTTTGTCATTAATACAGCTTACAATTTTATTTCTTCTTCTTACCTTTTTTCTTAGCCACAGCCATCACCTCCTACATTTAGGGTAATACATGTAAAAAAGTTGTGTCAAGATGGGAGAAAACCTTAACGTTTTGGAGATTGCTTCTTAGCCCTGGCTTTGTGGGCTAAACCGTACTTTCTTCTCTCTTTGACTCGGGCATCCCGGGTTAAAAAGCCATATTTTTTTAATTGGGATCTGAACTCAGGAGAGATTTGGGCCAGAGACCTGGAAATCCCATGGGTAATAGCTCCAAGTTGAGAGGAGGTCCCCCCACCTGTCACCTTGACTGTAGCAGTGTACTTACCGATGGTTTTAGTCAGTTCAAAAGGCCTTTGGTAGGTTTTCTGCCAGATAATCCCCGGAAAAACCTCGGCAGCTGGCTTGCTGTTTATTATAATCTGTCCATTACCTTCAATCAGCCTGACTCTGGCCACAGACTCTTTCCTTCTACCTACGCTTTGGCTGAGTTTGTTACTATTTGCCATCCTGCTCCTTTAATCGGTTTTTAAATGGGTGTTCTAAACCGGCATATACATGTAACTTTTTTATCATCTGCCTGCCAAGTTTAGTTTTCGGCACCATCCCTTTTACCGCATGAAAAACAACCTCTTCCGGTTTAGCAGCCCGCACTTTATCTAAGGTTGCTTGCTTTAATCCTCCAGGATAACCTGAATGGCGGGTGTACACTTTTTGCTTTTCTTTTTTACCGGTCACTGCCACCTTTTCGGCATTAATAACCACCACACTATCCCCTGTGTCTAAGTAAGGCACAAAGTTAGGTTTATTTTTTCCCATCAGGATGGTAGCCACCTCGGTAGCCAATCTTCCCAGCACTTTATTTTTAGCATCCACTAAATGCCACTCTCTTCGTATCTCTTTGATAGATAACCTGTTAGTAGACATAATTATTTCTTCCCCTTTGCTTTCTTATTACCTGTTTTCGGTTTTCGATTTTTAGGTTTTGGTTTATCAGTTTTCTGTTCCTCTGTTACAGACTCACCGACAACCGATTGACTAGTATCTGACGACTGACCCGCTTCGCCGAAGCGAGGCGAGCGACTGACAGCTAATAACTTTTTCTTGTCTTCCTGGACCAAGCTCATCTTGACCAGCATGGCCCCGTCTCCAGCCCTTTGCCCTAACTTCACCAAATTGGTAAAACCGGAGGTTCTTTCTTTATAACGGGGAGCAATCTCTTCCAGAAGCTTCTTAGTAATTTCTTTTGAAGACAAAAACTCTCCAGCCAGATGTTTGGAAGTCAAATCATCTTTCCTGCTCTTGCTAATTAAACGGTCTACCAAGCCTTTTATAGCTTTGGCTTTGGCTTGGGTGGTGACTATACTTTCGTGGATGAAGAGTTCGCGGACTAAGCCCCTAAAAAGAGACCTTCGTTCATCTTTATCGCGTCCAAGGTGTTTACCATAAACTCTATGCCTCACTTAAACTCAAGCCCCTTTCTGTAAGCTTTTGAGAAATTAAACCGAGAGATTGTACTCCCAGGTTCTTGGTCTTTAAAAGTACCACTTTGGGAGTGCTAATAAGCTGTCCTACACTGTCAATCTCCACTGCTTTCAAAGCATTGGTAATTCGAACCGGCAGATCTAACTCTTCTACACTCATCTTTAAGGTATCATCAGAAACAGCAGCTACCGGTATACCCTCTTCGCCATCAAAAACCGGTTCGTAAAGCTGTTTAAAATAGGAGCTTAGGGACTTGGCGCTGGACATTAAAGCCTCTTCCGGAGTAATGGTACCATCTGTGGTGATACTAATGGTCAACTTATCAAAGTTAGTACTTCGGCCAACACGGGTTGCTTCCACCTTGTAAGTTACAGAAGTCACCGGAGTATAGATGGAATCAATGGGAATGACACCAATCTCGGAAGTTTTCTTCTCATCAGCTCCGACATAACCCACTCCTTTATCTGCCATCATCTCCAGATTAAACTTGGCGGAAGGAGAGGTCAAAGAAGCAATATGTAAATCGGGGTTAATAATCTCTCCGCCTCCCAAAGCATCAATATCCCGAGCTCTGATATCACCTTTACCGGAAGCTTTCAGCACCAACCTTACAGGGTTATCGGAAAAGACCTTTAACCTTACTTTTTTCAGGTTGAGGATTATTTGCATAACATCTTCAGAAATACCGGAGATGGTAGAAAAAGGATGAGCCACTCCGTCAAGCTTAATAGAAATAATAGCTGCTCCTTCCAGGTTGGTCAGAAGCACCCGTCTTAAACAGTTACCCACGGTATGACCAAATCCTCTCTCTAAAGGCTCAATGACGAAAGAGCCCGATTTGTCATTTTCATCTTGTTTTGTAATTTTAAAGTTAATCATTCTCTATTTATCTGCTGTAGTATTCCACAATCATCTGCTCGTTAATCCCCGGCTCCATCTCATCTCTGGTGGGTACTCGTAAAACCTTGCCCACTGTAGCCTTCCTCTGAAGCCACTCTGGCAAGGTTTGACTCTCTTCCAAACTCTTTTTAACCTGAGTATTATCCAACATTTTATCTAAAATAGCAACAGTTATTCCCGGTTTAACTTGAAAGGAGGGAATATTCACTTTTTTGCCGTCTATCTTGATATGCCCGTGGGAAACCATCTGTCTGGCTGAAGCCCTTGAAGTGGTAAAACCTAAGCGGTAAACTACATTATCCAAACGGGTTTCTAAAAGCTCAAGGAGTGCCTGGCCGGTATTACCGCGCTTCCTACTGGCAATTTGGTAATACTTGGCAAACTGCCTTTCTAAAAGTCCGTAAATTCTTTTTGCTTTTTGTTTTTCTCTAAGTTGAATACCGTACTCAGAAACCTTCCGGCGGGCTCTACCTGTTCCGTGTTGTCCGGGGGGAACAGCCCCTTTTCTTTCCAAATAAGCCAAATCCTTGGCAAAAAGGGCAGTACCTTCTCTTCTGCTTAATCTTCTTTTCGGTCCGGTGTATCTTGCCACTTTAAACTCTCCTCTTTTTCTTAGCCCTTGGCCCGTTATAGGGAATCGGGGTGACATCGGCAATCATGGTGATATTTAAACCGGCACTTCTCAAAGCTCTGATGGCAGCATCTCTTCCCGGCCCCGGTCCTTTAATGTAAACCTCAACAGAGTTCATTCCCAACTCTTTTCCTTTACTGACAACACTCTCCACTGCAGTGATAGCAGCAAAGGGGGTAGCTTTTCTGGCTCCCTTAAAACCGGAGGCTCCGGCAGAACCCCAGGCTAAAGAGTTACCTTGGTTATCGGTTAAAGTCACTAAAGTGTTATTAAAGGTGGCAGTAACATAAACTCTTCCCGCAAAAACCTGCTTCGGGGCACTCTTTTTTACTGCTCTGGTTTTTATTGTCTGTTTTTTAGCCATATTATTTGCTTCCCACCTTGGTTACAATTTCCTTCCTTACTGTACCAACCGTCTTTCTTTTACCTTTCCTGGTCCTGGAATTGGACCTGGTCCTTTGGCCCCTTACCGGTAAGCCCCTCCTGTGCCTTAGCCCCCGATAAGAACCGATATCTTCCAGTCTTCTGATATTTTGGCTGATAAACTGTCTTAAATCTCCTTCCACTCTAAACTGGTCCAACGCTTTCTGCAATCTTCCAATTTCCTCTTCCGTTAAATCTTTGACCTTTTTGGAAGCTTCTACCTTAGCTGTCTCTAACACCTGAACCACGTTTGACCGTCCTATACCAAAGATATAAGTTAGTCCGATATCCACTCTTTTTTGATCCGGTAGGTTTACTCCTGCAATTCTCGCCATATTTTATGCGTATAATCCACTCCTTATCATTACCCATTCAAGCCTTACGCTTGAGACAATACTTGCAAGCAGAGAATTATTATCTAAAGTGTATTTCCTTAAAATCCAAGAAAAATCACCTTTCGAAGAACCATTATACTCTAACACACGCTTCTTTCTCCCCCCGTCACAAACTACCCATCTGCCCTCAATCTCTCCATGCTCTCCTAGTAACCACCTCTCTCCTACTAATTGATCTACTTCCGCCTCAGTAAAATCTAAAACATTATCTTTATTATCTATCATCGGAACTGTTAATTGAGGCATCCCACTTCTATCCGCGAAAACAATTGATATATTGTTATTCCAACCACTTCTTACCCGTCTTTCTGCCGACTTTAAACAGCTTGCTCCAAATTCCATCGGATCTTTCGGACCTTGCTGAAAATTCTGTAACATTTGTAATATTTCCATATTTTTATCCTTGTCTTTGTTTATGTCTTGGATCACGGGGACAGATGACATATAAAATGCCTTCCCGTTTTACTATTTTACAAAACTTACACCTTGTTTTTATACTAGCTTGCACTTTCATATATTCTTTCTAGATCCTTCGTCGCCTTAATGGCTCCTCAGGATGACGCAAAGCGTCACCTTAATCTAAAAGTAATTCTTCCTTTGTCTATATCATACTTCGGACTCATCTCCAGTTTGACCCTGTCTCCTGTTAGCAGCCTGATATAGTGCATGCGCATTTTACCGGAAATATGAGCTAAAATCACCCTCCCTAAAAGTTCCGGAACCTCAGATTTATCAATCTCCACCCGGAACATAGTGTTGGGCAACACTTCCAGTACTTTTCCTTCTACCTCAATAACATCTTTGTTTAAACTCTGATCATCCATGATTTTTTAGGCACAGTGAATAATTTTACCAAACCTAGATTCAAAAGGCAACACTACTATGAGTTTCTCCAATCAGTCAGAACCTCCGGTTTGTTCTTACCTACAATAACCGTCATCTCAAAAAGCCCTCCCAGGCTTCTGTCCCTGGTAGCTACTGTCCAACCATCCCCCGTCTCAAAAACCTCACCCCTACCGGAAGCATAAATTACCTCGACAGCCAAAGTCATCCCTGCCTTCAAAAGCAACCCTCTACCGAAACTGCCGTACTCCGGTATCTCCGGCTCCTCATGGCCATATCTGCCTACTCCATGCCCGGCATAGCTTCTAACCACCGAATATCCCTGCCTTTCTATCCCCTGCTGAATAGTAGCTGAAATATCACCTACTCTTTTTCCTTCTACCGCTTGAGAGATAGCTTTCCATAAAACATCTTCCCCAACTTGCAAAAACCTCTTTTTCTCTGCCAACCCCTTATCTAAACCCCCTCCCACCAGTACCGACCAAGCAGAATCTGTATGCCAGCCTTTAAAAAGTGCTCCCACATCTATACCTAAAACATCTCCTACCCGTAGCTTTATATCCCGGGGCAGGCCATGAACCACTTCATCATTGACTGTCAGACAGGTTGTCCAATGATAACCAGGCACACTCCTAAAAGATGGCTCCGCCCCCAGTTTTTTAATCTCCTCCTCTGCTACCTGTTCTACCTCCAGCAAAGAAATACCAGGGCGAGCACTTTCTATAGCTTTCTTTAAAGCCAAAGCGGTGATCTTTCCGCTTTGCTTCATCAGTTCCAACTCCTTCTGGCTTCTGATCATCCCCTTCATGGTTGGTCCTTAAAATACCCTTCGATCTCTTTTGCTACCTCCTTTATGGGTCGCTCGCCGTTGATAGTCACCAAAATCCCTAAGTCCTGGTAATAATCCAAAAGTGGTTTCGTCTCCTCGTGATACCAAGTTAATCTTTTTTCAATCGCCGGCAGGTTGTCATCTTCCCGGCCTCTTTTTAGCAGTCTTTTTATCGCTTCCTCGTCGGAAATTTTTAAATATAAGACTTTATCAAATCCTGCATCGCATTCCAGATGTTGAGAGAAAGTCCGGGGGTAGCCGTCACTGACAAATCCCTGCTGGCAATCACTCTCAGAAATCCTTTTTTTCACTAAACGGGAAACCAGCTGATCGTCCATCAGCTGCCCCTCGTCTAAGGTTTTCCTGACCTCCAGACTCCAAGGATCGCCCTTTTTAACTCTCTCCCGCAGCATAGCACCCACCTCTATCAAACACAGTCCTAACTTTTTGGCTAAAGCTTTTGCTTGGGTGGTTTTTCCTGATCCTTGCGGACCGGTAATCATGACCTTCACCTTAAGTTAAAAACCTCTCGTAATTTCTTTCCACCAATCTGCTCTCAAACTGTTTGGCGGTATCTAAAATAACTGAGACCACAATCAATAGCCCGGTGCCTCCGATAGCTAGAGTGGTAACCCCCGTCATCTGGGAAACAATGGAAGGCAAGATGGCCACTAAGCCCAAAAAGACCGCCCCTGCCAAGGTAATTCGGAGCAAAATATAGTTTAAATATGCAGCAGTGGCTGTCCCCGGCCTAATACCGGGAATAAAAGCTCCGGATTTTTTAATCTCTTCGGAAATTTTACCGGGATTAAAAACCACCGCCGTGTAAAAGTAGGTAAAACCGATAACCAAGATAAAGTAGGTTAGATTATAGGCCCAGGAGTTAACCGTAAAGTAAGTCAAAAACCATCGGCCTACTGACTGCAGCATCGGTTGGTTTACCGAAGACAAATATTGACCGGCAAAGGAGGGAATAAGTACCAAAGAAACGGCAAAGATTATAGGTATTACCCCTGCTTGATTAACTCGGAGTGGTAAGTAAGTAGACGATCCTCCCACCTCCCTGCCTCCCAGAAATCTCCGGGCATACTGGACCATAATCTGCCTCCTGCCTTCGTTTATAAAGACGATACCCGCAGTAATAGCTAAACCCAGGGCGCCAAAAAGCAATAAGTTTAATATCTGCTGTTGATCGGCAATAGAGATGGTCTGGGTAAAAGCGACCGGCGCCTGAGCTACAATGCCGGCAAAGATAAGCAAAGAGATACCGTTGCCTACTCCATACTCAGTAATCAACTCTCCCAACCACATGGCAAAGATCGTCCCCGCTGTCATAGCAACAATAATAGCCAGGATACTAAGGGGAATAGCCTGAGGAACAATGCCCTGGTTTTTCAAGAGAGTAAACATTCCCACTGATTGCAGAACAGCCAAAGGAACTGTCAGATATCTTGTATATTGGTTAATTTTCTGCCTCCCAAATTCCCCTTCTTTAGAAAGGGCTTCCAGGGAGGGGAAAACCATCGTTAAAAGCTGCATAATAATGGAGGCATTGATGTAAGGATTTAACCCCAAAGATATAATAGAAAAGTTTCCTAAAGTACCGCCGGAAAAAATATCCAGCAGCCCTAAAAATTGGTTACTTTCGAAAAGAGATTTTAAAGCGGCTAAATCAACTCCTCCTACAGGAATATGGGCGGCGATGCGGTAAATTACAATAACTACGGCGGTGATAATAATTTTGCGGCGTAAGTCGGGAATCTTGAAAGCCCCTAAAAGCGGAGCAAGTAGGCTAGCCACGGATAATTGTTCCTCCTGCTTTGACAATCTTTAAAGCGGCGGCAGTAGTCACAGGAAGATTAACCTTTAAGGCCACAGTTATTTCTCCGCCATTAACAACCTTTACCCCCCTAAAGCGGGCTTCTTTTTCACCAACCAGCCCCTTTTCAATCAAAGCCTGCAAATCAATACTGGATTGAGATTTAAAACCGCCAAGCTTGGCAAGAGGCAGAGGAACCATCTTTCGACTCCGTTTAGGATTACCTAAACCACGGCGATAAGGGATCTTTTTGTATAAAGGCAGGGTGCCCCCGATAAACCCTATTGCCACCTTCTCCCGAGCTTTCTGGCCCTTGGTTCCCCGAGTAGCAGTTTTACCTTTCCCCGATCCTAAACCCCGTCCCAGTCTTTTTTTTGTTTTCCCCGTTACCTTTAACAGCTTATGCAGCTTCATCTTTCTTCTCCTTCTTTTTGGATTTATTTTCTTCCTTTTCAGTAGGTTTTTCAGCTTCATGGTTAATTTTCTTTAGCCTGCTTAAAGCTTCTAAGGTAGCATAAACATTGGAAGCCCGGTTATTGGTTCCTAAAATTTTAGAAACAATATCGGAAATGCCTGCTGCCTCCACCACTACCCGCACTGCTCCTCCGGCGATAATTCCTGTTCCCACAGGTGCAGGTTTGAGCATTACCCTAGCTGCCCCGTGTTTTAAAACAATAGCATGGGGAATGGTGTGATTGTCTTTCAAAGGTACTGTAATCATATGTCTTTGAGCATAAGTTGTGGCCTTTCTCACTGCCGACTGGACATCTGAGGCTTTTCCCAGTCCTACCCCCACCCGTCCTCTTTTATCACCTGAAACCACTAGTACTGAGAGAGATCTTTTATCTCCTCCTTTGGTCTTTTTGGAAACACGGTTGACCTGGACTACTTTTTCAAAATATTCTGACTGGTTACGTAAATTATCAAGATTCATTAAAATTTCAGTCCTCCCTCCCTGGCACCTTCGGCAACTTTGGCTACTCTTCCATGATATAAGAATCCGCCTCTGTCAAAAACTACCTCTTTAATACCCTTTTTCAGGGCTTCCTGGCCCAGTTTCTTACCTACCTCAAAAGCTACTTCAATTTTTGCACCCTTTTTATCTAATTTCAAATCAGAACCGGAAAGCAGGGTCTTACCTTTGCTATCATCAATAATTTGGGCATAGATATGCTGGCTGGAACGGAAAACCGCCAGCCTGGGACAAGAGGCAGTGCCAGTTAAATGCTTTCTTATTTTAAAATGCCTTTTCTGTCTTAAATTTAACTTCATTGTTTCTCCTTGATTACTTTGCCCCTGCTCCTACCTTACCGGCTTTTCCCGCTTTACGGCGAACGTATTCTCCAACATAACGGATTCCTTTGCCCTGGTAAGGCTCAGGCGGTCTGACCTTTCTGATGGTGGCAGCAACCTGCCCCACTAAACTTTTATCAATTCCGGAAACAGTGATCTTAGTGTTATCTGCCACTGCAAAACGGATGCCTTCCGGAGCTGCTACCTCCACAGGATGGGAAAAGCCGACATTTAATACTAGTTTTTCTCCGTTTAATTGTGCCCTGTAACCTACCCCTATAAGCTCCAGTTTTTTCTCCCAACCCTTTTCCACTCCCTGGACCATATTGGCAATTAAAGACCTGGTCAGTCCGTGCAGGGAACGGGAAAAAGCATCTTCTTTCTTCCGTTTCACTATAATTTGTGAATCCTCTAAAACGACCTTCAGTTGGGGTTGGCAGTGTAAAGACAACTCCCCTAAAGGCCCTTTGACAGCTACTTTTTGCCCCTCAATCTCCACATTTACTGTTTGAGGAACTGCAATGGGATTATTACCTACTCTGCTCATATCTTTACCAGACGAAGGCCATGACTTCTCCGCCTACCTTCTCCTTTCTGGCTTGCTTATCACTCATCACCCCTTTGGGAGTGGAGATGATAGCTATCCCTAAACCGTTATAAACTCTCGGTAAAAGCTTATTTCCCTGATAAACCCGGCGGCCCGGCTTAGATACTCTTTTTACATCAGTCAAGGCCGGAGCTTTACCGGTAGTTTTAGTCTTATCGTTTTCATATTTTAAGAATATTTTAATCTGTCTCTCTTTGGCTTCACATTTTTCCAGGTAGCCTTCCTTTACCAAAAGCTGACAGATCGCCAAACTCAGTTTAGAGTAAGGAGCAACTGTCTCCTTCCTGGAAGCCATATAGGCATTTTTTATTCTAATCAGTAAGTCTCCTACTTTATCCATATTTTTACCAGCTGGACTTTTTTACTCCCGGCAGTTGGCCCAAGTGGGCTAACTCCCTAAAACAAATTCTGCACAAACCAAATCTTCGAAAAACAAAGCGTGTCTTGCCACATCGCAAACAGCGGCTGTGGTAGCGCACCGCATATTTTTCTTTTTTCTTCACAACGTTACTTTTTTTAGCCATAGTTGTTTATTTTTTAAAGGGCATTCCTAAAAGTTCCAATAATCTTCGTCCTTCTTCCCGGTTTCGGGCCGTGCCCACAATGGAAATTTCCAAGCCTCTTATTTTAACCGAAGGAGAAGAACTTTGAAAACCTATTTCCGGGAAAATAGCTTGTTCCTTAAGCCCTAAAGTAAAGTTACCGCGCAAGTCAAAAGAGGTGTCGGCAATACCTCTAAAGTCTCTTACTTTAGGCAAAACTATGCTAAACAGCTTGTCTAAAAACTGATACATCCTTTCTCCCCGCAGCGTTACCATCGCTCCTACCGGCTGCCCTTTCGCCAGTTTAAATCCGGAAATGGATTTTTTGGCCTTCATAATAACCGGTTTTTGTCCCGCCAAAGCAGCTAAGTCTGCCACCACTTTTTCTGCTGCCTGCTGGTTATCCTTGGCATCACCCATACCCACATTTACCACCACTTTAGAAACTTTTGGCACTGCCAGATTATTTTTAGCACCAAACTCCTCTTTTAGTTTAGGAAGTATCTCTTTTTGATATTTTTCTCTTAATCTGTTCATGCTTTAATCTCCTCTTGGCATTTTTTACAAACTCTGACTTTACTTTGACCATTTAATTTATAGCCTACCCGGGTGGGCTTTTTACAACTCGGACAAACCAAAGCCACATTACTGATATTCAGAGGTTTTACCAAATCTATAATTCCCCCTTCTGTTTGGCCCTTTTTCCCGACATGTCGTTTAGAAATATTGACCCCTTCCACTAAAACTTTGTCTTCCTTCCCTAAAACACGTAGCACTTTTCCGGTTTTACCTTGATCTTTGCCTAATAATACTTTTACAGTGTCATTCTTTTTAATTTTCATGTTTTTAAATCCTCCTTACCATACTTCCGGAGCCAAAGAGGCAATTTTAGTAAAACCCCTTTCTCTAACCTCCCGGGCAATCGGTCCAAAAAGTCTTGTGGGCCTTAAGTTTCCGTCTTTTTCGATAACCGCTCCGGCATTTTCATCATCCTTAATATAGGAACCATCTGCTCGTCTGATCTCTTTTCTAGCTCTCACTAGTACCACCCTCACTATTTCTGAGTCTTTTACCTGACCGTTGGGAATAGCACCTTTTACCACTGCCACCATTGTCTCCCCCAAAGTAGCCTTTCTCTTACCGGATCCGCCTAACGGCTGAATCACCTGCAAGATTTTTGCTCCACTGTTATCTGCCACTTTTAACATCGTCCTGTGTTGAACCATAAAATCAGTTATCAGTCTTCAGCTGTTAGCTTTTAGACTTCTCCTTTCTTTGTTTGGGCTTTCTCTTTTCTTGATCTTTTACTACTTTCTCCTCTGTCTGATTACTGATGACTGAAGTCTCCTCAGTCTTCTCTACTGGCATAGCCTCGGCAATCTCCTTGGCTGCCTCTTCTTTTAACTGTTCTGTTACTACAGCTTCAATATCCTTACCAACCATCTTTAAGACCAGGAAGTGCTTGTTTTTAGAAATAGGCTTACATTTAATCATCTCCACTAAATCCCCCTCTGTTAAAGACAGGGTAGTGTGGGCCAAATATTTTTTGCTCCTTCTATAGGACTTTCCGTAAATCGGATGAACTTTAGTTCTTTCCACCAACACCGTGACAGTTTGCGGTAACTTGGCAGAAACAACCCTTCCCCGAAGAAGATGGCTTAAAGTTTTTTGTTGTTTTCCTTTTTCTTTTATCATTTCTTTGCCTCCAGCTCTGCAATCAGTTGTTTTTGTCTTAAAATTGTCATCATCTGGGCCAAATCCCTTCTTTTATTTTTAATTTGCTTTGAGTTTGATATTTTACCCATTCCCTTATCAAAGAGCAAATCCAAAATCTCTTTTTGTAACTTTTTAACCCTCTCTTTTAAAGAGGCTTGATCAATCTTTTTTATTTCTGCCAAATCGTTTTTCTTCATCTTTTTCTCCTTTTAACTTTCTTTAGTGACAAATCTTGTTTGTAAGGGCAGTTTATGGGCTGCCAGTCTTAAAGCTTCAACTGCAGTCTGGGAGGGAACAGCTCCCATCTCAAAAATAATTGATCCGGGTTTAACCACTGCGACATACCCTATAACATCACCCTTCCCGGAACCCATTCTGGCCTCAGCTGGATGCTTAGTTACCGGTTTATCGGGAAAGATCCGAATCCATAATCTTCCTCCCCGGGCGGTAAAGTGGGTAATCGCCCGCCTGGCTGCTTCCAGCTGCCGGGAGGAGATCCAACCGCTCTCCATGGCTTTCAAACCAAAACTTCCGAAAGAGAGGGTATTGCCGCGGGTAGCCAAACCGCCCCGTTTACCGCGGAATGTTTTTCGATGTTTAACTCTTTTTGGTACAAGTAATGCCATATTTTTAACTTTCTATTGCCTCACCACGGTTAATCCACACTTTTACTCCCACATATCCCGATTTAGTCAAAGCCGGAACTGAGGCAAAATCAATATCCTGGCGGATGGTATGAAGCGGCATAGTGCCTGTGGCTTTCCACTCCCGGCGGGCAATCTCTGCTCCTCCGATTCTTCCTGCTAAAACAATTCTCACTCCTTTGGCTCCAGCTCTCATGACCCGATCAAGAATCTGGTTCATCACCCTTTGGGCCGGCAGCCTTTTGATCAGCTGCTCAGCAGCACTTTGGGCTACCAAGTAGGCTGATAAATCGGGGGCTTTTATATCCATGGGAGCAATTTCCAAAGCGCTTTCTTCTTTAATATTCAGCTCTTGCATGAGGAACTTTTTTAGCTCCGAGAGACCCGTACCTCCTCGTCCGATTAACACTCCCGGGCGGGCCACAAAGATTAAGACCTTTAAACGGTTGCTGGCTCTTTCAATTTCCACCTTTGTCACACCTGCTCCTTTAAGCTTTTTCATCAAAAGCTCCCGAATTTTAATATCTTCCACTACAAACTGACGGTATTTTTTTTTGTCGCCAAACCACCTAGACTCCCAGGTTGCCGTTTCTCCCATTCTAAAACCAATTGGATGTATCTTTTGTCCCATTACTTTTCCCCTTTCTTTATCGCGGAGACTTTTGAATCGTCTGTCAAGACGATTTTGATATGGCTCATCTTCCGTCTATAAGGGTTGGCCCGTCCCTTGGTACCGGCATGGTAACGGGCAAGCTTTGGTCCCTCATTAATCTCCAAAACTTTAAAAGCCAACGTTTCCTGCTGAAGCTTTTTTTGTTCAGCATCAGCCAACACCGTCTGTAAAGCTTTTTTCAAAGGCAAAGCTGCAGCCTTATTAGCAAACTGTAAAGTTACCAAAGCCCGGGAAGGTTTCATCTTTCTGACCATATCCGCTACCAGTCTGAGCTTTCTCGGCGAGGTATGTATATATTTTTGTATTGTCATTACTTCCATATTCTTTTTATGTCTTTGCTGTAGACTTTTCCGTCATCTTACCGTGGCCTTTAAAAGTTCTCGTGGGAGAAAACTCTCCCAACCTATGACCTACCATGGCCTCTGTTATATAAACCGAAATAAAAATTTTACCGTTATGGATCATAAAAGTATGACCCACAAACTCCGGGGCAATTTGTGATGCCCTGGCCCAGGTTTTAATAGCACTCTTTTGACCCTCTGACTTTTGGGCCATGATCTTTTTCATCAACTTGACATCAATATATGGTCCTTTTTTTAAACTTCTACTCATATTTTTTCTTGCGTAAATAAAATATTTACTTTCTCCTCTTTATAATATACCTACCGGACTGCTTTCCTTTCTTCCTGGTCTTGCCTACAGCCGGTCTGCCGTACTTTGTCATCGGTTTCTTTCTTCCTACTCCAGATCTTCCTTCACCACCACCATGAGGATGAGAACTTGGTTCTTGAGCAGTCCCTCTGACTGTTGGCCTTATTCCCATATGTCTTTTTCTTCCTGCTTTACCAAAGTTAATATGCTTCCAGTCCTCATTTCCTAAAATCCCTACGGTGGCCAAGGCCTGCAAAGGAACCATTCTAATCTCTCCGGAAGGCATTTTCAAGTGAGCGAAAGGAGCTTGCTTGGCTTGTAAAGCCAAAGAGATTCCAGCACTTCTTCCCAGCTGTCCACCCTTTCCCGGCACCAACTCCACATTATGGACCATCGTGCCAACCGGCAGGCTTTTTAGCCTCATGGCATTGCCCGTCCTAATCTCTACCTTTTCTCCGGCTTCCACCTTGTCTCCCACCTTCAGACCTTGGGGAGCCAGGATATAACGATATTCCCCATCAGAGTATTTTATAAGGGCAATGCCGACATTGCGGTTGGGATCGTATTCCAAAGCAGCAACAACACCTTCCACCCCAAATTTATTGCGTTTAAAATCAATCTCCCGGTAGTACCTTTTGTGCCTGCCACCTTGATGGCGCACTGTCACCCGACCCTTAGAACGACCGCTGTGTTTTACTAAAATCTTCCACAACCCCTTGGGAGCGTTCTCATTTTTCTCCGGTTTGCCCATTTTAGAAGCAAAGCGGCGGCTAGGTGTTTTTTCTTTGTACTGCATTAAAGCCATCTTACTTCTTTCCTCCTTTCTCGATCTTTACCTTAGTACCTCTAAGCAAGCTCTTTTTTTCTCTGACTTCCTCTTTGGGCTCAACTTCCTGTTCCGTAGCTGCCTCAGCTTCAAAGAGGGCGATTTTTTGTCCATCTTTTAAGGCTACCAAAGCTTTTTTGTAGCCCGGGACAGAAAAATACTTTCTCCTGGTCCGCTGCATTTTGCTTCCCTCTTTAAAGTTTACTGTTTTTACTGCCACGACCTCTACTCCGAACTTTTCCTTAACCGCTTTGGCAATCTCCGGCTTCCGGGCCTTAGAGCTTACCAAAAAAGTATAAAGATTTTGTCCTGCCTGCTTCATCGCTTTCTCGGAAATAATGGCTTTTCTTAAGATGATATTCATGATTTTACCTCTCCTTGAACTTTAGTGGAAAGTTTTACTACTGCTTCCTTAGTTAAGATCAAAGTTTGATGTGACATAACCTCCAAAGCATTCAGCTGCTCTACTGGTAAAATATCTAAGCCCGGTAAATTCCTGGCAGCCCGGACAACCTGATCATTTTTTTCTCCCAAAGCCAGCAGAGCGTTACTTTTTGCTAAAAAAGCACCATTTTTAGAGAGCCCCTTCATTAATTTTTGCATCTGGCTGGTTTTTCCGGAAGCTTTATCTAAACCTTCTATCCCTACTGCTTCTTTGGCCTGCACCTTGGAAGAAAGGGCTGCCAGTAATGCCTTTTGTTTCATCTTTTTGGGCAAATCCAAGATCACTTTTCTAAACTTCGGTCCCAAAGCCACTCCTCCGCCCACAAAAATCGGAGCTGATCTGGCTCCGTGTCTGGCTCCTCCTGTACCTTTCTGGCGGTAAATTTTTCTGGTGGAAACTTTAACCTCAGAACGGGTCTTGGTATGGGCAAAATGGGTCTTTTGGTTATTCATATAAACCCTTAAGGCCTGGGACAGGAGAACCTTATTAACAGCTCCCCCAAAAATTTCTTTAGGTAGGCTTAAGGTTCCGCTTTCCTTGCCCTCCAGGCTGTACACAGGGACAGACAAACCTACTGCTACACTTCTTGGCCTAGCTACCTTAGCAGTCACTTTTTTAGTTTTTGTTTCTTTTACTTTTTCAGCCACAGGCTGATCCGCCTTTGGCGGAGACTTTTTAACCGGCATTTTCTGCTCCCTCCTTTACTTCTGGTGTTTCTGCTGCTTCTGCTTCAATTGCAGTTTGTCCTTCTGCCTCGCTAGCACCTGCCTCTACCTTTTTCTCCTCAGATTCCTCTTCCTCCTCTGGTTTCTCTTCCGGAGGGGGAGTATAACCTTTAATTCTTCCCAGTTTAGAAATACTGACCAAGGAACCGGTAGCTCCGGGGATTCCTCCCTTAATAATTAACAAATTTTTACTTTTGTCTACCTCTACCACCTCTAAACCTCGGACGGAAACCGTAGCTGCTCCCATATGCCCGGCCATCCTTTTACCTTTTAAAACTCTCCCCGGGGTAGTGCCGGAACCAATGGAACCGGGAGCCCGGTGCCTGTCTGACTGGCCGTGAGTTTTAGGACCTCCTGCAAAACCATAACGTCTGACTCCTCCCTGAAAACCCCGACCCTTGGATATACCAGTCACTTTGACAGCGTCACCCTTAGAAAAAACAGAGGAGACTTCAACTGAGTCTCCTAATTTGACATCTGCCATATCTTCTCTTACTTCTCTAAGCCATCTTACTTTTTGATCTACTCCGGCTTTTTTAAGATGACCTAGTTGAGGTTTTCGGACAGATTTTTTGCTTCCTAGCCCTAATTGCACTGCCTCATAGCCATCTTTGCTGTCAGCAGTCTTTACCTGGGTCACAAAATTAGGCATAACTTCCACTACAGTAGCTCCCACCCTTCTGCCCCGGGCATCATAGGTAGATGTCATATTCTTTTTTATTCCCAATAAAGTATTAATCATATAAAAAAGCCATTAAAAAGAGTGAGCCCTTCGACTTTGCTCAGGGTCTCACTCAGCAATTGTGCACACCTTCAATTGTCGTATCCTTAGACTCGTTTACACTCGCTCAGGACGCACAATTTACTGAAAAATTGTTTTTATTCTATTTCCACTCCATGGTGTATCCGGATTGTAGCATAGCTTGAAGCTAGATTGCAAGAGAAAGATATCAACGCTTAATTTGGTGAGCAACTGGGGTGGAAACTCTCCCAGGCCAAATTTTAGCCTGGACCTTTTTAGGTAACAGGTGGGTAGTCTTTTTGAGGAACTTCGCCGCGTCAATCACCTCAATTAAAACCGGTTCCTTTTTTGCACTGTAGTGAATAATGACATCATCAAACTGACGAGCGTACTTGTATGGCTCATTACTAATACGAAAGCTTAACAAATCAGCGTCTTCAAAATACTTTACTTTCATATCTTCCTTTCTCTGCTGGATAATTAGTCCGATTAATCTTATCAGGATGTGAGAGAACTGCCAGGATCTTCTTCTTGGTAATTTTTAGTAGCTTCGCATCCTTCTCCTGAAGCTTCTCATGAACATGAAGTGTCAAAAGAATTCTCACATCTTTATGATAGCATAGGACAATATTTAGCCTTACACCTTTAATGTGTCAAGCTAAAAATCCCTAGCCTCAAAAACGAAAGTTGACAAATCGTATTTGTACCCTATAATAGGGGGAATGTCTGGAGAACGCCTTGACAACACATCTAAAAGAATAAGAATAACAATTGACTTGGAACCAGAACTTCAGGAATCTCTTAGGACAGAGGCTATAAAAACTAATAGAGTATAAGCGAAATCACCCGTCAGGCACTATTATTAAGAAAAAGTCTCCAGATGCTATCGGACCGTAATTTTGCTTTTATTCTCAAGGATGCTCAAGGTAAGCAAGTTTTGGAAATGCCCACTCACTTATTGCTAATCTTGCTGGCAAGCGATCAACGGTTACTAGAACATTTCGTAGGGGAGAATCCTACATCTTGACTTCGATGTCAACTCCGGCGGGGAGTTCCAAGTGCATTAAGGAATCAATAGTTTTACGTTTTTGCAAAGCAAAAAGAAAAGACTATCGGGAAATCCCCAAAGTCTATTTACGTCTTTATCTCAATGTCTACTCCTGCCGGTAATTCCAAATGCATAAGGCTATCAATAGTCTTATCTGTTGGTTCAACGATTTCTACCAGTCTCTTGTGGGTTTTTAGTTCAAAAGCTTCCTGGGAATTTTTAGCGTTAGAAGAAGTACCTCGGATAACAGTAAATTTTTCTGTTTTAGTAGGAAGAGGGATCGGGCCAACAATTTTGGCACCGGTACGTAAAGCAGTATCCAAAAGCTGCTCGATAGTGCTATCGAGTACCCGATGATCATAACTTTTAAGTTTTACGCGAATACGTCCTTTAGCCATATTTTTTAAAAATACTTTTTCCTACTGTTAATGTGCTATATTCTACCACAACCTCATGAAAAAAGGGCCTTTTAGCCCCCTCTTAATACCCTAAACTATCTCTTAGTTACTTAATAATCTTCGTGATTACCCCAGCTCCCACTGTCTTTCCACCTTCTCTGACAGCAAACCTTAAACCCTCTTCCATAGCTACCGGAGTAATAAGCTTAGCTGTCATCTTGGTGGTATCACCAGGCATCACCATCTCTACACCTTCCGGCAAGATTACTTCGCCGGTCACGTCAGTGGTTCTGATATAGAATTGTGGTCTGTAACCTTTAAAGAACGGAGTGTGTCTTCCGCCCTCTTCTTTAGAAAGAACATAAACTTCCGCTTCAAATTCAGCGTGAGGAGTGATAGAGCCGGGTTTAGCCAACACCTGACCGCGCTCCACATCATCTTTTTCAATACCGCGAAGAAGTATCCCGGCATTATCTCCGGCTTGACCTTCATCAAGCATTTTATGAAACATTTCTATTCCAGTCACAACGCTTTTCTTTGTTGGTCTGATTCCTATAATTTCAATTTCTTCGTTGACCTTAACTTTTCCTCTCTCAATTCTTCCCGTCACCACTGTTCCCCGGCCCTTAATAGAGAAAACATCCTCTACAGCCATCAGGAAGGGCTTATCAATATCCCGGGTAGGAGTAGGAATCCACTCGTCAACCGCTTTCATCAGCTCTTCGATAGATTTAACAGCCTCAGGATCACCACTCAAAGCCTTCAAGGCTGAACCTCTGATGATAGGGGAGTTAGGATCATACTGGTATTTCTTTAAAAGATCTCTTACTTCCTCTTCCACCAAATCCAAAAGCTCCGGATCAGAGACCTGATCGGTTTTATTCAGGTAAACTACAACTGCCGGTACTCCTACCTGACGGGCCAAAAGGATGTGCTCCCGGGTTTGAGGCATGGGTCCATCAGGAGCAGACACTACCAAAATTGCTCCGTCTGTTTGAGCAGCACCGGTAATCATGTTTTTGATATAGTCGGCGTGACCCGGCATATCAATGTGGGCATAGTGCCTTTTCTCTGTCTCATATTCTCGGTGGGAAATATTAATAGTAATACCACGAGCTTTTTCCTCAGGAGCGTTGTCAATCTCATCAACAGAAGATTTCTGGGCCAGCCCCTTGCCAGCCAAAACAGTCATGATAGCGGCGGTTAAAGTGGTTTTACCGTGATCCACATGACCCATGGTGCCAATATTAACGTGCGGTTTTGTTCTTTCGTATTTTTTAGCGTCTGCCATATTAGTTTTTAAGCAAAATAAGCCAGCTACTCAGCTGGTAAGGAAAATATACAATATTTGACCCAATAATGCAAGAGGCTAAATTACATTTTCAATC
>JAUSJM010000032.1 GCA_030647265.1 bacterium | reverse complement strand
TCTTAAACTTACACTGCTCTTTTTCATTAAGTTGATCATGCATATCCACATAGGCATGATGCATTTTAACCAATTACTGCTTAAGTGCTAAGGGGACATTTTAACTTTGGTAAGGGAGGACGTTTTTAAATTGGTTTAAGAGGAATTTTTAGAAATTTGACAAATGGGCAAAGACCCATTACACTTCCCCGAGTTTGTTTTAAACAAACTACTGAATGTTTAAATCTGTACTAAAGCCTGCCCGGAAATTTTTTTCCCACCCCAAATATTACAGCCTGGCTGTCCTATTAATTCTAGTAACAGCAGCTTTTTCCCAGAAACTATTTTTTAATACCAGGATTGAAGCAGATAGTAAAACTTCAAAAAGTGCCGCTGTTGTTTCTAACCCTTTTCCTATCAAGCCCCAAGAAGCTAAAATTTTAAGTGTTACTCCTACCTCCACTCCTACACCTACTCCCTCACCTGCTCCTCAAAAGGAGGCCTCATCTGTCCAAACCATAAACCTCTTGAACTGGAAATTAACACTTCCTATTGGCTCTTCCGGACATCCTACGGAAATAAAACAACCGACACTTTCTTCCTATATAATGGATCCCTGGTTTTTGCCCAGTGGAGGCGGCCTGCGTTTTAGGGCGCCGGTAAACGGTGTAACTACCAGCGGTTCAAAGTATCCCCGTTCCGAACTCCGGGAGATGACCGGTGGGGGAGCGGAAAATGCCAGTTGGTCTTCTACAACAGGCACTCACACCATGTTTCTTGATGAGGCAATTACTGCTGTTCCCCAGACTAAAAAACATGTTGTGGCCGGTCAAATCCATGATGCAGATGATGATGTCGTTGTTATCCGTTTAGAGTATCCCAATCTTTATGTCAATGTTAACGGCTCAAATGTCTTTACCATTGATTCAAATTACACCTTGGGAAAAAGGTTTAACGTCAAATTTGAGGTAGGGAGTGGAAAGACAAAGGTTTATTACAACGGAGGGAGCAGTTCTGTCTATATTTTAGACAAAAGTTATTCCGGTGCTTACTTTAAAACCGGAGCCTATACCCAGTCAAACTGCAGCAAGGAAGGTTCATCACTTTGTAGTGACGGAAACTTTGGTGAGGTTGTTGTTTATCAGGCCGCTGTCACCCATCAATAATTAGTTTGGGCAATTTGAGGTTGGTTTAAACAGTATTCCGAAAGTGCCCACCGTATTACCATCGATATTTCCTGACATGATATTGCTGCAAATTTTTCCCTGAGTTATTCTTTCGAATTTTATTCCCCCGGACTGGTTGTCTTTAATAATGTTGCCGTACACATTGTTATCAATTCCGTCGGTAATTTTGTCACCTCCTAAACGGATTCCGGCGCCTAAATTTCCAAAGATTATATTGTTACGAAAAGAGTTCTTGCTGCCCCTTGAATCCATACCCCCTGATTTCGGATCCATTTGTCCGGTGCATTTATTATTCTCCACGATGTTGCCTGAAGAGGCTTCCTTAATATCGACGCATTCATTACCTTGAGTGTTGATATTATTGTCATGAATCCAGTTGTTGTTGGATTGGTCCGGATCAGCGGTGGGGTTTTTCCTGTCTTTTAACTGTTCGGGAGCGGTGCCGATGTAAATACCCTCACCGTTTTTTCCTCCCCCATTAAAGAGGAAATCGTCAACCCCACAGTTTTGGATGTTGTTATGGGAGACTTCGTTATTTTGAGCAAAGTAGCGGAGGCGTACACATTCACCTGCGGAATTTTTTATAGTCATGCCGGTGATTTTTAATCCCGTGACCCCTGCCTTGACTCCTTTTCCTTGAATGTAGAGAAGTTTGCTGCGGTATCCGGAAGTAGAATCTGTTTGAGAAAAGTGCCCATTAACGGTAAATCCCTGTAAAAAAATATTATTGTGGTGAATTTCAAAAATCCTGTCCCTGCCCCCGCCTTGGACAATGGCCTCAGTCGGACCACTAATGACAATGGGAGCATCTTTCTTCCCGTCGCGTTTGGTGACCACATCTTGCAGGTAAATCCCGGGGGCAAGCTGGATGGTTTCACCGGGCTGGGCTAAATCAACAGCTTTTTGGATTGTTTTAAAGGGTAAACTTACAGATTTACCGTTGTTATTATCATCTCCCGAGGGACTGACATAATAGGCGATGACAGTCTTTGGAGAAACGCTTTGAAAGTCTGGTCCGAGACTGGGGGAACTTTGGAGAAAGAGGGAATAGACGAAAATCCCCAACATCACCAGGAAAAATAGCACTGCTAAAAGTAAAAAGCTTCTATTTAAAACATTCATTTTTTTAAACCGCAAATAAATCTCTCCGGTTTCTCTTAAACTCGTTGTCTTTTAAGAAATTGTGTTGGTCGGAAGATATTTTTGAATAAACACCATATTGCTTGCTATAAATAATCTGGTTTTGGGAAATTACATTTTCCCGGGCATCCCCCGTAAGGTAAATGCCGGTTTGGTTATACTTTAAGACATTGTTTTCAACAATATTGTTGGGGGATTTAAGGTAAATACCGTGGTTATTGTTGACTAAAGAATTTTGGCGGATAGTATTATTAGTTGCCCCGTCATAAAGATAGATGGCATATTGGGAGATTCCGGAAATATTGTTTCCCTCCAACAAATTATTGTTTGATCCGACATTTGCCCTGATGCCCAACTTGCTGTCATAGATTTTATTATTCCGGACAACGTTGTTGCTGGAGTGCCACATAACAACACCTCCTTCTCCGTTACCGCTTGCCGTGTTGTCTTCAACGATATTGTTACTTGATTGCTCGTGCAGCATGATGCCGTGAACTTTATTGTTAAAGGATAAATTGTTGCGGATAACATTATTAACACAGCGTTTGGAAAAAATAATGCCATGACTGCCGTTGTTGTAGGCCATGTTTCCTTCCACTAAAAATCCGTTTGAATCATCGTGAGTATCGAGTCCGTAACGGACATTGTCATGAAACTTATTATCCTGCCAGGTAATTCCGGTGGCGCCGAAAGTATAGGCGCCAAAGTAATTATTATGGAAATCGCTGTTGATGACCTCCCCTGTAAGCAGGGCGGTCCCACGTTTTCCGTTACTCATTCTCCAGGACACTCCGTATGGTGAGGCTGTCAAATCCGGAGTGCGGGGAAATCCAAGATAAGCAAACTCGCTGTTGTAAAGGTCCATCCTCGAGCTGTCTTTGGCCAAGATAAAACTTCGTCCATCCTGCATATTTTTATCAGCATCGTTGTTTTGTTCATCCCAAGAGGTAACTTGCACCCCGTTGGTAAAAAGCACGGCGTTGTAAGCTAATATATTAATATAGCCCCCGCTATCGCTTTTCATGCGGAGCCATTTAACCTGGTCACGATCCAGGTTTAAAGTTGTTCCCGAATGTAAAAAGATATTGGACTTTAGAAACCAGACTCCTGGGGAAACTTCTTCAAGGTGTTCTTTCCCCACCTCGGTGCTGATTTCGGCCAAATCAATAATTTGACCGCGGCCAAAAATTTCGATGGTATTAGTTGTTGCAGTATAGGTTATCCGTTTGGGATCGGCGTATATTCTTTGGTAGTTGAAGTTAGAAGGCAGGGTTAGATGGGTATCTTTGCCGGGAACACTGAGTACTGCTCCCGGTTCGAGATTGTTCCAGTTGGGAATCCGGCTTATGTTGGCTGCCAGAAGGTCAGATTGGTCAATCTCAAATTTTGCAGCGATACTATAAAGAGTATCCCCTTGAGTCACGGTATATCGTTTGACCAGTAAATCTGCAGTAGGAACAGTTTGTGTGCTTTCGGTTTGAGTGGCAGAAAATCGGGCCGGCATGTCTTCAGCTAATGCTTTGGCAATGAGCTGCTGACGCTGGGCAAGAGGAAGAAAATAAGTTTGTTGCTGGTAATAATAGATTCCCACTCCGAAGAGACAAACTGTGATGATGGTTGCCAGATATGCTGGTACCTCTCGAAGAAAACGAAACCTCGGCAGACGTGATTTATCCCATCTGGTAATCCACCCCTGGGTATTTAAAGTAAAGAAAGCATAAAGTTTGATAATGGCGGTTAAGAATGAATAAAGCACAAAGATAGGGAGTATCTTCAAATCTTGGGGACGGCGTCTTAAATGGGGGTACATCTTAACGCTCCGGCTGACAAGCCACCAAACAAGTATTATCCCTGCCGGTATCCAAAGCCCTAGGATTAGGGAAATGACAAAATAGATCGGACTGACAATGATGGCAAAAGTTTGAAATACTTTATCAACTTGAAAGAAAGCTAAGGCCGGATAATGCCATGTCCAACCTTCAATCATAGCTCTTATGTCTGCTCGGAGGCTATTTCTTGACCAACGGAGCCGCTGTTTTAAATAAGAGCCCATATCCGCCATTCCGGGAGTATAAACATGGACGTTTGCTTGATAAGCCAGTTTCCAACCCCGGGCCAATACTAGATAAGTTAACCTCTTATCATCACCGCTGACTACCGGTGTGCCTAAAAATGTTTCATTGACCAGATCATCAAGAAGGGGGAGAACAACATCCCGCCGGTAAAAAGCGGTTCGTCCGGAAAGGCAAACCAGGGCGTTTCCTGCAGCAGCCAAAAAAGGGAAGTCGTCACAATAACGAAGATCAAGCTGGGTATCAAAAATTTTTTGAGCGATTGTTTTGGGGTTGAGGACGTTTTGGTAAGTGGCAACTCCGGCTACTTTTTGATCTTTAAAGGGGGCCAGACTATTATCCAGGACACCTTCTGACCAGATGGTATCACTGTCAACTAAGGCCACAATCTCGCCTTTGGCTGCCAAAATACCATCGGCCAAAGCCGGTCTTTTACCGGGCTTGTTGGTGACTATTAATCGGACATTGGTAAATTCCTGCTGAATTTTTTCCATGATTTGAATGCAAGGTTGGTCTGAGGAATCAACAACGGCAATTATCTCTGTCGGCTGATTAGAGATCCAGGAATAGAGGGCTTGTTTAAAGATTTGAGGATTTTCATTATAGACCGGAGTGATGATGGAAGTTGTGGCCCAGTAAGTTTGCTTGGAGGGACGATAACGGAGGGCTATCACTTTTTTAAAAACCCACACCCCCCAACGCCATAGACCTAAGATTCCCAAAGGTACCAAAAAACGATGAAGGTCTAGATATTGCTGCAGAAAGAACCATGCTTCATTAATAATTTCCTGCATATTTCCCCCTAAAAGCTACAGAGGAAGATGACTGCGCTCGTGTTCTGACTTGGCTTGATGAGAGAAGAATTTCTTTGTTTTTATTTTTTCGTTAACTTCGATTACAGACTTCAAAAGCTTGGCATCAAAACCGTTTTCCTCTGCCCAGGAAAAAAATGCCTGGGTATCTTTAGGCAGACATTTACCTGAAAAAGGACCTTTATCTTTTATGCCGTAGGTGTGATTCCAGACACCTTCTGCACTTAAGCTTGTTAAATTAAAGACCTTCTCGATATTTATGCCCATCTTCTGGCCGATCTGACGCATCTCGTTAAAGAAAGTTATCTTTGTCGCGTTAAACAAATTGTGAATATATTTTTGGATCTCTGCTTCAGTAATACTGACGCGGTAAATTGGCCCATCAAAATCCCGGTAAATTTCGCTTAAGATATACCCTGATTTTTTATCATATTCCCCGATTAAAATAAGCCATGGATTTAAAGCATCTTCGTCAGCTGTTTTTTCCCTTAAATATTCCGGATTCATACAAACACCAAAGTCCGGTCCTGCCCTTTTTTTAGAATATTTTTCAATATACTTAATAACCATATTTTCAGTAGTTCCGGGGAGAACGGTGCTTTTTACAACTACTAAATGATATTTGTCAGAGTGAGCCAAATTTTTTCCTAGATTTATAGAGGCATCTTTGAGGGCTGATATATCAATCTTTCCATCCAGAGTGGGGGTAGGAACTGTTAAAAATGTGACATCAAAATTATAGTTGCCGTTGAAGACTTCGTTGACAAGGTTGGCGTTATACCCTTCGTGGCGCAGGTCGGTGATATTTTTCGGGTCAACACCGACAAATGTTATCTCAAAACCTTTGGCGAGGAATGCTTTTCCTGTAGCCTGGCCGACGATTCCCGGCCCGACAATACAAATTTTGAGATTAGTCATACTTGTGTATATTACTAACTGAATTCATAAAAAAGGTGTATAGGCGGTAAGGATTTTGTATGGATTGCCTACTCCAGGTAAAGCTTGGTTATGTCTTATCAAATTTAAAAACCTGGCAGATCATCTTTATTCATAAAGCCAGGAATAATCGGGGTTTTCGACCTCTTTGATGTTGCTTTTAAGCATCTTAAAAACTCCGTCTTCTCTGAGTGTTTGCCAGGTTCCTTCGTAGAAGTGGAACTCCGCCTCATTGTCTACCCAGTTTTTGGTGGAAAACTTAACAAAAGCGGTGTCAGAGGACTTTTCAAACTTTTCCGATTTAATGACATCAACATCCAGAATATCTTTAAACCTATTGGTCCATTCCTGGAAATTAGTTTTCTTAAGGTATTCTCGGCTTAACAGTTTAAAACCGTCTTCCATCCTCCTGGCTTTAAGGTAAGTGTAAAAAGCTTTAACCGAGCCTTCCGGGGAGGAAGAAGGATCAACCTCTATCTTGGTTACTCCCTGGTCGGTCAGAGTCGGGACCATGTCCCTTGCCTGGTCCGCCCCGATAAAAAGTGACATTCCGGCCAGACTCGTGGTATTTACTCCCACCACTGTCCCGCACTGATCGGTTAGAGGCCCGCCGCTCATACCTGGTACTAAACTGACATTGGTCTGGATGTAATAGACCGGATCGATTTTAGAATGACGGAAATCGATAAAGTTACCCTTTACCGTGGTAGCTTTCCCGGTTAATTCGGTTCCCAGAGGATAACCTGCAGCGGTCAACGGTTCATCTGCGTAGAGTTTTACTTTATCAGGTATGGTTAAAACTTTTTCAGGGTACTTTTTATCGGTAAAAAGAAGTGCCAAATCGGCATTTTTATCACCCAGGATTTTAACAGGGGTGGTAAAACTCCCGTCAGGAAAAATAATTTTCGGGCTGGGTTCATCGGCAATAACATGGAAGTTGGTTAAGACCGAGGTTTCAGAGATAAAAAAGCCCGAGCCTTCGGAATAACCACCCACAACTCTGACAACCGAGCCTAATAACTTTTCCTTTGTTCCGTAGGCGCAGAAAAACTTACCCCACCAACCATATTGTTTGGTTAGATAATCTCCGATTACAAACAGCGATGCTACAAGGTATAAAGATGCTGACAGAAGCAGGGCAAATTTTAAAAAGTGCTTCATGGATTTAAAGGGGTATTTTAGGGCGTCAAAAAGAAGCCCCAACAAAGCCAGGATTAATTTGATCAAAAATAACAAGAGGTAATAAAGGGAATAGGTAGCAATCTTTAATGGAAAAAGATAAATAGGAAAAAGAAGTTTTCTAAAATACAATCTTAATCTGAGAAGTAGTTTCCCCAAAAATTTCCTGATTTTCTTCAAAGGATTTTTCATGATCACCCCTCCACTTCTTAGGATAATCATAGTACTTCAAAACCTTTTTACAAGATAAGACCTCTTTACATTGTTTTCACTTAGGTTAAGTACTAAAATAGCAGACAGGATAAGATAATATGAACTTAAATGAAGCAGATACCAGAGCAAAATTGATTGATCCAAAAATCGAATCTTCTGGCTGGGAAGATAGGAATATTTTGCGTGAATTCCAAATTACAGCTGGCAAAGTCAACATTTTTGGTGATCAAGTTATTCGTGACGATAAAAAGATTGCTGATTATTTACTGATGCACAATGAAGCCTTCCCGATTGCCATAATAGAAGCTAAAGACGAAAGCCATACACCGCTTGATGGTATACAGCAAGCCAAAGATTACGCACAGAAACTGGAAGTTCTTTTTATTTATTCAACTAATGGTCATTGTATTGAAGAATTTGATTTTACAACAAATACGCAAACAACTATAGAAAAATTCCCAACCCCAGATGAGCTTTATTCCCGTTTAGTCAGTTTCAATAAAACCCTTGCTAAAAAATTAGAGAAAAATCCTCTTGAATACCCCCTGCATCATTCTCTTGTCGGAAAGAATCCTCGTTATTACCAACTCAAGGCAATCCAAAAAATCATTGAATCGATCGTAAATGGGAACAAAAGAGTTTTGGTAGCAATGGCAACAGGGTCGGGAAAAACTAAGGTAGCTTTTCAAGCTGCTTGGAAACTATACAACTCTGGCTACTTTAAAAGAATTCTTTTTGTGGCAGACCGTACAATGCTTAGGGATCAGGCTCACACTTTTGAGTTTGAACCTTTTAAGGATGCTCGTTACAAAATAGAAGAAGGCAAAGCTGATCAAGTTCGTGATGTTTACTTTACTACCTATCAAACCCTTTATTCTCAAAAAAATGGTAAGAAGCTTTTTGAAAATTACCCCCCGGACTTTTTTGATTTGATAATCATTGATGAATGTCATCGCTCTGGTTGGAATCTGTGGCATGATATTTTGAAATATTTCTCCTCTGCAATACACCTTGGAATGACTGCTACCCCAAAGCGAACCGACAATGTTGATACATATAAATATTTTGGTGAACCAGTTTTTGAATATGATATTCAGCAAGGAATTAAAGATGGCTTTCTAGCAAATTACTTAATTCAAAGAGTAATTACCAATCTTCACAAAGAAGGTGGTGTTGATGTTGAAGAACAACGTTTACAAGGAGCTGAAATATTCTATCCCGAAGAGTTTGATGATGAGATTAAAACTTTTTATTCTTCGGGTGAGTTTGAAAGAAAAGTTGCTATCCCAAACTTAACTAAAAGGATTGCTGAACATCTAGCCGGACTTCTTAAGAAATTTGGAACATTTGAGAAAACAATAGTTTTTTGTGTTAATAACGATCACGCTCGGGAAATGACAAAACTTTTGCAAAATCACTTTTCCGCAGAAGGAAAAAATGATTATGCGGTAACCATAGTTTCCGAAGAAACAAACGCAAGAGACCTTACAGATGCTTTCAAGGATTCGGAAAAGAAAACACCAGTTATAGCAACTACAGTTGATCTTCTTTCAACAGGTGTTGATATTCCATCTGTAAAAAACGTGGTCCTGATTAAACCCATCTCCTCAGTAGTTCTGTTTAATCAAATTATTGGCCGTGGATCAAGAATTGATGAAGCAACAGGTAAATATTTCTTTAGAATAATTGATTACGTTAATGCAACCAGGCTTTTTTCACAATTAACCCCACCGGATACAGAAGAGCCTGAGGAGGAAGAATTGGGGCCGTTAGATTATTTCCTTGAAGGTAAGGTTGTCATCTCTAAAACTGATACTCCTATAATTGGTGCTAAGGTAACAGTAGTTACCAAAAATTATGAACATGTACAGACTACAACCAACGAAATGGGGATGTTTTCTTTTGAAGGCTTGCCAGCAGTCAAAGTAACGTTACAGATTTCTGCCACTGGTTTTACTCGCAGGGAACTAAGAATTACCCCAACCTTAGAACCTCAACCAGAAATTTACGAACTAAAACCAGAGCGTAAAGCTCCAGCCAAAATTACTCTCGGTGGTGTAGATGTTTATATTCACTCAACATCTGATCTTACCTTTGATGTTGGTGGTAATCACTTAAAGGCAGCAGAATATAAAGAATATTCCAGAAAAGAGGTTGAAAAACTAGGGATAACTTTAGGTGACCTTGAAAATATTTGGATTGATGAGCAAAGAAGAAAAGAATTCATTGGAAAATTAAAAAACATAAGTGTTTCACCAGATGCCTTAGCAAAACTTTTGGATCGAGAAGATGCAGATTTCTTCGATATACTTGCCCATATTGCTTTTGATGCACCAATTATCAGTCGGGATGAAAGAGCTCGGGCAATAGAACTACGAAAACAAGAATTTCTTTCATCCTTAGGAAAAGAAGCCCAGCCAATACTTTTGGCTCTTCTTGATCAATACCGTGTAGGTGGAATCGAAGATATTTCCAGAAAAGAAGTTTTCAACTTGCCGAAATTTCAGGAGATGGGAATTGAAAAAATTATAGAAAATCTCGGGGGTCCAGAAAATGCAACAGCGACTATAAAGAAGCTTCAAGAATATCTTTATCAAGGGACATTGAATGGATAGACAAACGCTTTCGAACAAAATTTGGTCTGCGTGCGATATTATGCGCAGAGATAAACTGTATCTTCTTCAATATATTGAACAAGTATCCTGGATGCTTTTCTTAAAACTTTTTGAACAAATTGAGCGTAAAAGTAAACTCGGAGCGCAAGTTTTTGGTGAAAGTTATCAACCGGTTATGGATGAAAAATATCAATGGTCTGCTTGGCATAACCTAGAAGCAAAAGATCAACTTGAATTTGTAAACACTAAACTCTTCCCCTACTTACAAAACCTTCATGGTACACCGCTCAAGGATATTGTTTCTGCTCTTTTTGAAGATTTACGCAACAATATGCACTCACCATTTAACTTTAAAGATGTAGTCAACCTACTAGATGATTTAGATTTTTCAGACCCAGCTGATACACATATAATCTCCCAAGTTTATGAAGAATTGCTTCTTAAAATGGGTCAGGAAAGCGGAGCATCAGGAGAGTTTTATACTCCAAGAGCAATCATTCGCTTGATGGTTAAAATTATTGATCCCAAAATTGGTGAGAGAATTTACGATCCATTCGCGGGATCTGGTGGGTTTTTGGGTGAAGCTTTCAAATATTTAAAAGAGAAAAATCCAAAAATGACTGCCAAAGATTTTTCGACACTTCAAAATGAGACTTTTTTTGGCAACGAAGCGAAATCATTACCGTTTTTGCTTGGAATAATGAATTTACTTTTGCACGGTCTACAATCTCCTCACCTAATCAAAACTAACACCTTTGCAGAAGATTTAACTTCTATTCCGGAGCGGGAACGTTTTGAAATTATCCTAACTAATCCGCCTTTTGGCGGTGTGGAGGGAAAGGAACTTTTAAAAAGTTTTCCTCTCAAAAGTTCGGATACTGAACTTTTGGCACTTTTCTATGTAATGAAAAAATTGAAAACTGGAGGCCGTTGTGGAATCGTTCTACCGGAAGGCATACTTTTCCGTACAGGAGGTGTTTATACCAATCTTAAAAAAGAACTATTAGAGAATTTTAATCTGCATACTATTATCAGTCTTCCGCCAGGGGTTTTTGCCAATGTTTCCTCCTCTGGTCAAGGACCAAAAACAAATTTATTATTTTTTGAAAAAGGCATACCAACCAAAGAAATCTGGTACTACGAGCTTACTCCACCCTCTGGTGTTAAATACACCAAGAAAAGCCCAATTTTAGATGATCACACAAAAGATGCTTTTACAAAATACCAAAAGCGAGAAATTTCAGAAAATTCTTGGGTAGTTTCAGCAGAGGAGATTGTAGGTAAAAACTATGATTTATCCGCCAAAAATCCAAATGGAAAAGGTGATACAGAACATAAATCACCCGAGCAAATACTTAAATCCATTAAGGAGAACGAAAAGGATATACAAAAACTTATTTCAGAGATTGAGAATTTAATATGACCAATTTTTATTTAGAGAAAATTATTGTGCGTTGGTATGGTCCCTTAGCTTTTAAGGGAGAAGCAAACCTAAAACCTGGTGTCAACTTACTGCTAGGGAAAAATGGTAGTGGAAAAACAAGATCTTTGAAAATGATAGATAATGCTTCAAAAAATCAGCAAGGATATAATCCAGAATCATCAAAAAGTGAAATCGAAAAGATAACTGATGAACAGTTGGTCTATATTTCTATAAAAGATGTTAATAATCAACAGACAGTAGCGTTTTTAAAAAATGGCTCTTGGCAAAGTTCGGACAGGCTACAAAATAAAATCAAATTCATCAGCTCGGACAGATCTGTAAAGGGTCAACTTGCGACAGCTAATCCATTTAAATCAATCTCTGATTTTACAATTTCTGACCAAACTGAAGAAATAAACATTGTCGATGAATTTAATAAAGCAGTTATTTCAGAACTACTTAGAGTAATAAAAGATTCAGGGCAAAAAGTCCCTGAACTTACAAAAAAAATAGAGGATCATTATCAATTGGGCCTTGTTGATTTCGAAAAAAGTATAAAAATTGATTTTGATCGAGATCCTCCGGCGTTTTTTCTTGATTACTTAAATAGAGAAGTTCAGTTAACTGATTTAAGTGCTGGAGAAAAAGAATATCTTTACTTTCTTGCTTTCTTATATAGAGTACGGGATGAGAAAGAAAAAATAATTTTAATTGATGAGCCTGAATTACACTTACATAGTAGTCAGATAAGAAAACTTTGCGAATTAATAAGCTTGTTGGCAAAAGAAAACCAAGTTTTAATAGCTACCCATTCGGGAGATATACTCCATCATTTTCTAAATGAAGCGAATATTGTGCTTTTAGCAAAAGGGGAGATTAAAAATATTGAGGTTAATGAAGAAATTGAAAAAGTAGTGGATCAACTTGGACTTCCCATAGACCCATCTTTTTTTACTTCGCACTGGGTATGTGCAGAGAATGATCCAGAAACTACTTTAAAAGGTGAGAATGCTCCAAAAACTAGAGAGTTATTGAGTTGGATTTTTGGAAAAGATATTAAGAAGAGATTTTGGTCTTTTGGAACTCTAAAAAGTAGAGCTGAGGCCCGAGTTGAAGTGTTGCAAGATGTTAATAGAAACATTACTCCTATTAAGTTATCAATCTTATTCGATGGTGACAGACAAATAAATTCTTCGGATGGATTTCCTCCTAATACCCCTCAAAATGACGCCGCAAAAGGAATATTTAACCTACCATTTTGGGAAATTGAGAATATTTTCCTGATCCCAGAATTACTGAATAGAATAATCCCGAAAGGTAATTCGAAATCTGGAAATGATTTGGTTTGGGAACAAATTAACAACAAAAAAGAAAGTCTTTTTAAAAGCTTAGTTAGTACTGCCGTCAAAAATATTGTTTTAAGAAAGTTTAAATATGAGTATTTCCCAAAAGGAACAGTTGAGGAACTTGACGACTGGAAAAGCAAAGCCTCAGAACTTTCACTTAATCAAGAAGAGCTTCAGAAGAAGTTTGATAGCGTTGTTTCATCGAAAGATTGGAAATGGATTCCTGGTAAAGAAGTATTGGGAATAATTTTAGGTTTAAATGGTGATTTTTGGGGAGAGGTTAGAAAACTTGTAGACGGTGGTGAGTTTATATCTCTTCTGAGTCAGAATGAATACATTAATAATTTAAAAGAAGACGTAAATAAAAACGACTAACTAGTAAGAAAAACTGGAAAAATTTATGAATTTTGATATTCAGACAGCAATATCAATTTTAGGTTTACTTGGAATTGGTGGTATTTCTGGTGCGTATATTAATCATTTTTTGGAGAAAAAGAGAGAGATAGAGCTTAGAATAGTTGAACGCAGGGAGGACCAGTATAAGCGTTTCCTTGAAAATATTATCGGGTTTTTCGAAGGTTGGGAGAATAAAGAAAGGCAAAAAAACTTTATGGAAGAATTATACACGCATGCTCCTTTATATGCTTCTGATGAAGTTATAAAGCTCTCGAATAAATATTTAGAAACTTTCTCTTCTAAAAAAGATAAAAATAAAAGAGATACCTTTTATAAAGAATTGGTAATTGTTATCAGAAAAGAGCTAAGAAATTTACAAGGAGAAAAAACTTCATTAACAAAAAAGGATATAAATATTCTTAAATTAGATAAATGAAAACTAATTGGTCAATTAAAAAATTAGGAGAAGTTGCAGAAATTATTGTTGGTAAAACACCTGCAACAATTGATTACCTAAATAGTGGGGAATATAAGGTTCTGAAATATCGAGATATTACAAAAAACGGAATTAATTGGAACATGAACGATAAAGGTTTTGTTAAAGAAGATTCATTGAAAGGATTAAAGAAGGTTCAAATTGGAGATTTACTTATTACTTCTGCAGGTCACAGTTCAGAAAAAATTGGAGAGGAAGCAGTTGTAGTTGATGAGTTACCATCTCAATTCAAAAAAGTATTTTTTGCAAGTGAATTAATTTGCTATAGAGCTAGTCCTAAAATAATTTTACCAAAGCTGTTATTGTTATATATTCTTTCAGAGTTTGGACAAAATCAATTAAAGAAGATCATTGGTGATAGCGTTCATTTAACAAAGGAGAAATCAGGATTTATAGAAATTCCTCTGCCGGGGATTGAAGATCAAAAAAGAATTGTAAAAAAACTTGAAGCAATTTTGGAAAAAATTGAAGAATCTCGAACCGTTCGCCAACAATCAGCAGGGGAAACTCAGAAAATTTTACGATCAGTGCTAAAGAAAACTTTTGATGATTTAAGTAAAAGGTACAACAAAAAAGAAATAAAAGATTTTAGTGAAGTCAAAGGGGGTAAAAGGTTGCCTGCCGGACAGCAGTTTTCAGCCGTAAAGACAGAGTATCCCTATATTAGAGTTGTTGATTTTAAAGATTACTCTATTGATACAGCAGGCTTAAGATATTTAGGGGCCGCAACCCAGCGACAAATTTCTCGCTATACGATTTCAGATAAAGATGCTTATATTTCAATAGCAGGAACCATTGGGACAGTAGGTACAGTTCCACCGCAATTAAGTGGTGCAAACCTTACAGAAAACGCAGCGAAAATTGTCTTCAATGAGGAAAATGGAGTTAACAACAGATTTATAGTTTATTTTCTTGATTCATCTCAAGGAAAAGAAGAGATTAAGAAGAGAACAAATCAAGTTGGACAACCAAAACTAGCCTTGATGAGAATTGAGACGATAGAGGTTCCATTGCCAGACTTAATAGAGCAGGAAAAAATTGTGGCGTATTTGGATGGTTTGAGTGAAAAAGTGCAATCTTTGCAAAAACTTCAGAAAGAACAATTACAAGATTTAGAAGCTTTGCAGCAGTCAGTTTTACATCAAGCTTTTCAGGGAGAATTGTAAAGATGGTAGCAAAAAGATACAAGGATATACTGGAAGGTTTTGAGCATCTTGATAGAGATACTAACGGCCCTGATAAGTATGTGGTCAGAGCAATCAGGGGATTAGTCGAATCTAATGAGATTTTAGATGAATCAATAACACAACTTCATAAGATAATTGGAGACTTTAATATTAAATCAGAAAAACAAACCAACAAAATGATTATTTTAACTAAGGTTATTGCTGGGCTTACTGTGCTTATGTTGGTTGGACTTGTTTTCCAAATTGTTCTATCACAGGGAAAGTAAAAATTTACAAAAATTTTTTGATTCTGTTTTGGATTTTTGTATTTACCTAGCTTTAGTAGTAAAATTTGGGGCATGAATTGTGAGATTTGTGGTAAAGATCCGGAAACTATAAATGTTATTCCTAAAAGGCAGTATGATGGTAGGTATGACACTTTTGCCTGTAACGACTGTGCTGTTGAAAGCGGTATGTATTGTCAAAAACACCAGAGGCCTCTTTACCGCTGGCAATGAGGTTTCAGAGAGCCCCTCAAGCATTAAATATATCCCGGGCGGTAGTGTCCTATGCCCAAAGGATGAGGGTAACTCCGGAAGAGGTAATAGAGAGAGTGGCTAAAGAAGGAGCAGGAGTAATTTTACCTCGGGATTTTACAGCAGAAGAAGAACTGTAGTAGACAGAAGGATTTTTTTGTTCTATTATATCCCCCAGAGGGGGATTACCGTGTATAGACCGAAAGATACTCAGGAAAGAATATTACACAGATTAAAGATTGCCCAGGGACATCTTAAAAAGGTGATTAAGATGGTGGAGGAGGGGGAATATTGTATTGATGTTATTACCCAATCCAAAGCTGTACAGTCTGCTTTAAAAGAAGTAGATTCTCTAACCTTAGAAAACCATCTCAAAACTTGTGTAGTGGACCACATTAAGGAGGGCAAAGTGGACTACTCTATTACTGAAATCATGAAAGTTTTGAAAAATGGGAAATAGATTCCGGATCAGGTCCGGAATGACAGGGAAATATGTCTGAGAAAAAGGTTATTATCGGTTTTGCTATTGCCACCCTCCTTGTTTTAGGAGGAGGAATCTTTTTCCTTTCCAATTCCGCCTCTTCCGGTAAGGTGGAAGTTTCCCAAAATGCCAAAGCTTCTGTTGATCAAACTACCTCCGATTATGGGAATATCCCCATGTATAAAGGAAATGTCACCAAAACCTTTACTATTAAAAATACCGGAACGGATGTTTTAAAATTGACTAATATTAAGACTTCCTGCCACTGTACCAAGGCCCAGGTAAAGGTTGAGGCAGGGGGCAGTCCCTTCTTTGGTATGGATACAGTGTCAAGCTGGGTGGGGGAGGTGGCTCCAGGGAAAGAAGCTTACTTAGATATCATTTTTGATCCGGCTTACCACGGTCCCCAGGGGGTAGGACCAATCAACAGGTTTGTAACAGTGGAAACAAATGATCCGGGTAATAAAACTTTGAATTTTACAGTTACCGGTACGGTGGTAAAAGATTGATAGTATGGCAAAAAAATCTAATTTAAAAAAAATTCTCACTAGATCTATACCGCTTTGGATGGTAGTGTTTATTACCTTAAACTCCTCTATGGCCTTTGCTGTGGGTGAGTATTATTTGCTGAAAAGAGAGTTTAATAAAAACTTAGCTAAACTGGTCCAGACCACTCAAAGTCCGGAAGAGCTGGTAAATATTTTAAAACAGCAAGTGTTGCCTGCTAAAGGTTATACCACCACAATACCTTGGAAAAATTTAGGCAAACAACTGGTGGATATAGGGGCCATTGATAAACAAAAGTATGTTGAGATTTTTACCTCTTCGGGAAACGGTAAAGAGGAGATGAAGTATCTGGAGGGGGAATCAATGGATAAGATGATGATTAATGAAGGTAACTCCAGGTTTATGGTTAACACCCTGTGGGCTTTGGGATTAGTTAACAAAAGCAAGGTTTTAGATGAAGGCCCGATGATGCAGCAGGGGAGGGATAAGGTCGGCAACTTTGCCTCTACTGGGGGATGGACTTTAGGCAGTAAAGGAGCGATGGAGCTTTATTCCTCACAAGAGATTATTCCCTTAACTTCCGAACAGCAGGATTTAGTGAAGAAAATTGCGGAAAATGTTTTTAGATCTTGTTGTGGCAACTCTACCGCTTTCCCGGATTGTAACCACGGCATGGCAGCTTTAGGTTATATTGAGTGGGCAGTTTATAACGGTCTCTCGGAAAAACAGATTTACAAAGACCTGCTATCTTTCAACTCTTTTTGGTTTCCCCAAAACTACGTAGAGATGGCGATGTATTTTGAAAAACAGGGCACTAAATGGAAAGATGTTGACCCCAAAGTGGCCCTATCTCTGGATTACTCCTCCTTGCAGGGGGCCCAGAGAATTAAACAGGCAGTTCAGAATGTGCCGGGCATTCAAAGCCAAGGAGGGGGTTGTGGAGCTTAAATGGAAACGGGGATTATTTACCAGACATCACTAATCGCGGCTTTTGTGGCGGGGATGGTAGCTTTATTTGCCCCCTGCTGCATCACCTTTTTACTCCCAGCCTATCTAGGGAGTGTCTTTAAGGAAAAAGAAAAGGTTATCCTCATGACCCTAGTCTTCGGGGCAGGGATTTTTGTAGTGCTGCTTCCGGCAGTTTTAGGGATTGCTGCTTTATCACAAGCCCTTTTTGTCTACCATGATCCTTTGTATATTATCGGAGCTTTGGTAATGCTCATTACTGCAGTGGTAACCCTGCTGGGCATAAAATTACCTATGCCTAAACTTCCCGGAACCAACCCCCAGAAAACGGACGTGCTGTCGATCTTCTCTTTGGGAATCATGTCCGGTATCACCAGCGCCTGCTGTGCCCCGGTGTTGATCGGCATTTTGACTTTGACCTTTCTTTCTCCCAACTACTTCGGGGCGCTAACTATCGGAGGAATGTATGTTTTGGGGATGGTCACTCCCCTGCTGCTGATCTCTATTTTTCTGGCGGGGAAGATGCCGGCGGTAGCCATCTTGCGGAAAAACTTGGCTACTATCAAATTAATGGGTAGGGAGTTTCATATTTTAACCAGTAATTTGATAGCATCTTTTATCTTTTTTGTCACCGGCTGGCTAATTTTAGTGCTGACTTTAAGCGGGAGGCTCAAGATGGCTGATGTCACCGGGTTTACCAAAACCATTCAGGGGGCAGGGAGTTTCGCCAACGGCTATGTGGGAAATAACTTGGGTTTAAATATTGCTTTTGCTTTGGGGATCATCGGTTTTTTCTATTGGCTTTCAAAGAAGGTTTAAAGGGTTGTATGATTAATTAAGGAGGTGATATTAAATGATGGGTTGGGGATATCAAAATATGATGAACTGGGGAGGAGGCGGTTTTGCTGCCTTTAGTGTCCTGGGAATTATGTTCTGGCTGGTACTGTTAATAGATTTAATTTTGGTGGGAGTTTGGCTCTGGAAGCAGATTGAAAAGAAATGATCGATATGGAGAATTTAGACAAGGTGATTATTACTGCTTCGGGTGCTTTAGCGGTAGTTTTAACTTACTGGTTTTTTCTGATGAAACGAGGGAGGGAAGTAGCGGTATCCAATACGGTAGACATTACAGTTAATGGAGGTTATTCACCAGAGATAATTTCTATTCCTCGTGGTAAGACTACTAAAATTAACTTTTTGAGAACTGATCCTACTGATTGTTTATCGGAAGTGGTTTTAGGGGATTTTAAAATCAGGAAAGAACTTCCTTTAAACCAAAGGGTAACAGTGGAGCTAAATCCTCAAAAGAGTGGAGAGTTTCCCTATTCTTGTGGGATGGGAATGTATCACGGAAAGATAGTGGTGAAATAAGATGGAAAAGAAGATGTTTCAGATTAAAGGCATGCATTGTGCTTCCTGTGTGATGGTCATTGAGCATGCTTTGAAAAATACCCCCGGGGTTTCCGAGGCCAATGTTAATCTGGCCACCGAGACAGCTGCTGTCAGTTTCGATCCTAAAGAGGTAGATGAACAAAAGATTTCTTCTGCTGTCTCCAATGTGGGTTACCAGGCCATGATTACTGAAGAAAATAAAACTTCCGATGAAACGGGAAATGAAAAAAGAAAAGAACTGAAAAAGCTAAAAAGAAAAGTTTTTTTCAGTTTGTCTTTGGGGGCTCTAATTTTATGGGGAACTTTTCCCGGGCTTACCAACTTTGCCCCCGGTTTTTTGAAAAACTTTTGGGTCCAATTTATACTTGCTGCCCCGGTCCAGTTTTGGGCAGGCTTTAGTTTTTACCGGGCCACTATTTCTGCTTTAAGGCATAGGACTGCCAATATGGACACTTTAATTGCCATCGGCACTTCAGCTGCCTTTTCTTATTCCCTGGCAGTACTGCTTTTTCCCATGGTTTTTCAGGGTTTAGGAATAGAGGCCATGCCCTATTTTGATGTTTCAGCTTTGGTGATTGGTTTGATCCTTTTGGGAAGGTATTTTGAAGCTAGAGCTAAACTTGGAACCTCGGAAGCAATAAAGAAGTTAATCGGTCTGCAGGCCAAGACTGCTCGGGTGGTTAAAGATGGAAAAGAGGTAGATCTACCCATCGATCAGGTGGTGGTGGGAATGGTTATCAGAGTCAGGCCCGGAGAGAAAATCCCGGTGGACGGAGAAATTTTGGGAGGGGAGTCATCCATTGACGAGTCCATGGTGACAGGGGAAAGTATCCCCGTTGATAAAACTTCCGGCGACACGGTCATTGGCAGCACCATTAATAAAACAGGAACTTTTACCTATAATGCTACCAAGGTGGGATCGGAAACGATGCTGGCTCAGATTATCAAGCTAGTCCAGGAAGCTCAGGGAAGCAAGGCCCCTATTCAAAGGCTGGCTGATTTAATTTCCGCTTACTTTGTACCCGTTGTTATCATGCTGGCGATTGCTACCTTTGTCATTTGGTTTGATTTTGGCCCAACCCCGGCCTTTTTGTTTGCCCTTTTAAATTCCGTGGCGGTGTTAATTATTGCCTGTCCCTGTGCCATGGGGTTGGCTACTCCCACTGCTATCATGGTGGGAACAGGCAAGGGGGCAGAACATGGGATTTTAATCAAGGATGCTGCCAGTTTAGAAACAGCTCATAAGATTAGAACAGTGGTCTTTGATAAGACAGGAACTCTGACAGTAGGCAAACCGGTGGTGACCGATGTCGTTTCGGCATCGGGAATCCTGAGCGATCGGAGGTCATCGACTCTGAGGTCAAAAACCTCATCGCTCAGACTCAAAGAGGAGTCGAAGGATTACATTCTGAAGTTGGCAGCCAGTTTGGAAAAAGGGTCGGAACATTCTTTGGCAGAGGCTATTGTGCAAAAAGCCGAAGAAGAAAAGGTAAAGTTGGAAAAGGTGGAAAAGTTTAAAGCTATTCCAGGTCATGGAGTGGAAGGATTCATAGGGAAGCAGAAAGTGGTTTTGGGAAACATGAGGTTAATGGAAAAAGAAAAGATTGATATTAGCCTTACCAGAGGACCTCTTGCGAGGCTAGAAGGGGAGGGGAAGACGGTGATGATGCTGGCTTCAGATGGGAAATTAGTGGGACTGATTGCTGTTATGGATACTGTGAAGGAAACAGCTCGTGAAGGGATAGAAGTCTTAAGGAAGATGAAAATCGAGGTAGTGATGATCACTGGGGATAACCAAAGAACTGCCCAGGCTATTGCCGGACAATTGGGAATTGATCGGGTGTTGGCAGAAGTGTTGCCAGATCAAAAAGAAGCTGAGGTGAGGAAGTTACAGCAGGATGGCAGGGTAGTGGCCATGGTGGGGGATGGGATTAATGATGCTCCAGCTCTGGCTGCTGCAGATGTGGGAATTGCCATGGGAACAGGGACTGATGTAGCGATAGAAGCTGCTGATATTACCTTAATTAACAAAGATCTAAGATCAGTGGCAGCAGCTGTTAATTTATCCAAGAAAACCATGAGAACTATCAAGCTGAATCTTTTCTGGGCCTTTGGTTATAATGTGGTTCTTATCCCTGTAGCTATGGGAGCTTTATATCCATTTTTCGGTCTCCTACTCTCCCCTATCTTTGCCTCAGCAGCCATGGCCTTAAGCTCAATTTCTGTGGTTTCTAACTCCTTACTTCTAAAACGAGTTAGGGTATAATGTAAAATATATTCTCACATGGATCTTTGGGTAGTCTTTTTTACCGGTTTAACTGTGGGTGGAGTTTCCTGTATGGCAGTACAGGGAGGGCTTTTGGCCTCCACCATTGCTGCCCGGGAAGAAGCAGATTTAGAGATCAAGGAGAAGAAAAAACATAACGCCGGACCGGTCCTGGCTTTTTTAACCACTAAGCTGGCAGCTTACTTGGGATTAGGTTTTATCCTGGGGGCCTTCGGAGGGGCACTGCAGATTTCTGATAACATCCGTATCCTCATCCAGCTGGCAGCAGGTTTATACATGCTGGCTGTGGCAGGAAATCTGTTGAATCTCCACCCCATCTTTCGTTATGTCATCATCCAGCCTCCCAGGCTTTTAACTAAACTGGTCAGAAATCAGGCTAAAAGCAGGGACCTTTTTGCCCCGGCTTTTTTAGGAGCTTTGACCATCTTTATCCCCTGTGGGACAACTTTAGCGATGGAGGCTTTAGCTATTTCCTCCGGCAGTCCCCTTTTAGGAGCTGCTATTTTAGGAGCTTTTGTTTTAGGGACCTCTCCCCTCTTTTTTATTTTAGGCTACGTTACTACCTTCCTGGGAGATGCTTTCCAAAAGAAGTTTTTAAAGGTCGCTGCAATTTTAGTGATCTATTTGGGAATAACATCTGCCAACGGAGCTTTAATCCAGGCGGGTTCTTCGCTAACCCTCCAGACTTTGGCAGAAGCCATACCTCTCGAGGTTAACCTGGAAGGGGAGGGAGACACTCCCCCGGCAGAACAGGATTTAGCCAGGTTGGAAAACGGGGTTCAGGTAACCGATATTGCCGTAGAAAGGTATGGTTACAATCCCAACTATTTAAAGGTTAAAAAAGGAATCCCGGTGAGGTTAAATCTTACCAGCAATGATGTTTATAGCTGTGCCTTAGCTTTCAGAATCCCCTCTTTAGGGATTAAGAAAAATTTACAGCCCACTGATAAAGCTACAGTGGAGTTTACTCCCCAGCAGGAAGGAAAGTTAGTCTATACTTGTGCCATGGGGATGTATTCAGGGGTGGTAGAGGTGGTAAATTAGGGTATAGGGTTTAGGGTGAAGGTATAGGAAGAAAGATATGTCTAAAATAACAAAGAAAAAATTTAAAATTGAAGGGATGCATTGTTCTTCTTGTGCTATGGTGATAGATATGGATTTAGAAGATTTAGAAGGAGTCTGTTCCTGTAAAACCTCTTATGCCAAACAAGAAACAGAAGTAGAATTTGATGAGGAAAAAGTAGGGGTGGAGAATCTTTTAAAAACCATTGCCAAATCAGGGTATAGAGCTACTTTATAATAAAGTAAGCTCCCATGCCGATTGATTTTTATAACTGGACCCTATACGCTATACCCTAGACCCTAACTTTTATGTTTGATTTGATCTCTGTTGGTGACACCGTGATCGATACCTTTATTCCTTTAACTGATGCTGAGGTGATCTCTACCCATAACGGGAACGAGTTAAAACTAGCCTTAAGATATGGAGATAAAATTCCTGTTGGTCCCTCAGTTTCTATGGTGGCAGGGAATGCTGCCAATAATGCTGTAGGGGCTGCCAGGTTAAAATTAAAAACAGCTATTTATACTAATGTAGGGAATGATGATGATGGGGAGAGAATTAAGAAAAAGTTTAAGAGTGAAGAGATAGATATAAGGTTTGTTATCAAAAATGAGGATTTGCCTTCTAATCACCATATAGTTTTAGACTTTAAAGGAGAAAGAACTATTTTGATTTACCATCAGCCCTGGAAATATCATTTTCCTGACCTGGACCCTGCCAAGTGGGTATATTTAACTTCCCTCTCCCCTGTCTTTGTAGACTCTGATTTGGTAGAACAACTGATGAGATACTTAGAAAGAACTGGAGTAAAACTCCTGTATAACCCCGGAACTTTTCAGATAAAACTAGGAGTAAAGAAGAACCCTAAGCTTTTATCCTTGACAGAAATTTTTATTGTAAATTTGGAAGAGGCCAAAATTATTTTAGGACATGATGAAGGGAAAAATATCTCACCTAAGAAACTCTTAAAAAGCATTACTGATTTAGGGCCTAAGATGGCAGTAGTCACAGATGGGGGTAATGGTTCTTTTGGATTTGATGGGGAAAAATATTACCATCTGGGGATTTTTCCAGCCAAGCTTTTGGAGATGACAGGATCTGGTGATGCTTATGCTACCGGGGTACAAGCAGGGCTTTTCCATGGAAAAGATTTGCCGGAGGCTATGAGGTGGGGGGCAGCCAACGGGGCCTCTGTAGTAGAACAAATAGGTCCCCAAGCAGGACTTCTAACCTACAGCCAAATGCAGGAAAAATTAAAAGATAATGCTAAGATAGTGGCAAAGGAGCTAAAGTCATCTTATGACAGCTAGAGAGTGGCTTCAAAAAGCCAAAAGGGAAAAATTTGCCATTGGGGCTTTTAATGTGGGGAATTTGGAAACTTTTAAGGCCATTGTCCAGGCTGCCACAAAGTTAAGATCTCCGGTGATTATCGAGTCCTCTCCCGGGGAAACAAAGTGGATGGGAGTAGACAATATGGTGGATTTGGCCAAAAACTTTTCCCGGGATTTTGACATCCCCATTTTAGTAAACTTAGACCACTCGGAAACTTTAGAAGACTGTCAGGTAGGGATTGAAGCTGGATATGATTTAATCCACTTTGATGGTTCCAAACTCCCTCTGGAAGAAAACCTGGAGATAGCCAAAAAGGTGGTCGAGCTGGCCCACCAAAAAGGGCTGACAGTGGAAGGGGAAGTAGATCATATTACCGGTTCCTCAGAGGTTCACTCTGGCTCAGCAGCAGAAGAAGCAGCCAAGGGGAAGTTTTCAGATCCGGAAAGATCAAAAAGGTTTGTTAGTGAGTCAGGCATAGATGTTTTGGCGGTTTTTTTCGGCAACGTCCATGGAGTTTTTGCCGGAGGGGATGAGAATTTACACCTGGATATTTTAGAAAAGGTAGTCCAAGCTTTGCCTGATACTTTTTTCTCCCTTCACGGAGGTTCGGGAATTCCTGATGACCAGGTGAAAGAGGCTATTCAAAAGGGGATAGTGAAAGTAAATATTAACACCGAGATGAGGCAGGTTTTTAGAGATAGTTTGGAAACAGCTCTGGAGAAAAATCCTGATGAATATGCTATGTACAAGATAGAGGGTAGTGTGGTTGAGGCAGCTCAACAAATTGTGGAACATAAAATTGAAGTCTTCGGTTCAGCAGGCAAAGTTTAACTGGTGTGAACAATATGGGCCAGGGAATACTGTAAATCTGCATCAGCTTTTTTGTGGGGGTTAAAGATATCCTGGGGATCAAAAATTCTCTTGACATCTTTGAAAAGCTGAGACACTTTTTCTCCAAACATCTGGAGAAGGTAAGGGCCTCTTACTAAACCGTCGTTGTGTTCCGCGCTCATGGAACCGTGGTATTCAAAAACCAGTTTATAAACTTTAGAGCTTAACTCGGGGATGATCTCCCGGGTTTGGGGATCTTTGAAGTTCATCAAAGGGATGATGTGGAAGTTACCGTCACCGATATGCCCGGCAATAGTGTAGACTAATTTGTATTCTTCCAAAAGTGTTTGTAATTTAGGTAAAAACTCCGGTAAAAATTCCGGCTTGACGATAATATCGTCAATAAAAGGAGCGGTACGAAGGCCCATGGAGTGGTGACGGAGAAGATTAAAGCTCTCCCGCCGGAGTACCCAGTATTTTCTGGCCTCATCCTCGCTTTTGGTAATCCTGGTTTTAACCTTAAAAGAGGAAAGGTCTTTTTGGGCCTCCAGGCATTTTCGCTCCACCTCCTCTTTCGAATCCCCGGTAAACTCGGCGATGAGGATTAATTTGGGAATACCTCCGGTTAAAGACATCCAAACCTCAGGCAGGAACTGTACTAAAAGTGAGATCAGCCCATGGGGCTTAAAGACTTTAATGACCTCGGGCAAAAAGCGCATCGCCACCCGAAGAGTATAGTCATCAAAAGATTCGAAGCTTTCCGGCTGGTGGGTTAAAACTTTGTTGACGATCTCACCGACATTTTTCAAGTCCTTGAGGAAAATAACTAATAAATTAGAATAAGCTTTAGGCTGAATAAGCCGAAACTCAATCTCGGTGATAATTCCTAAAGTCCCCTGGGATCCAACCAGGAGCTTGCTTATATCAAAAGTTTTCCTGTCCCAGACATCCCACAAAAGATACCCGGAAGAGTTTTTGTGAACTGTCGGCCGGGCTTTCTGAATAAGATCATAATTTGCTTCGATTAGTTTATGAACTTTACGGTAAATTTCTCCTTCAAAATCTTTTTGGGCCAGCTTTTTCTGGAGCTGAACTTTATTTAAGGGTTCGAAAGTATATTCCTTGCCGTCAGACAAAACAGCTTTTATTTTTTTGACATATTTTTTGGTTTGGCCCATGGATAAAGTTTTTTCCCCGGCGGAGTTATTGGCAGCCATTCCTCCCACGGTACAAAGTTCCCGGGAAGCAGGGTAACAGGGGAGAAGAAGATGGTGTTTTAAAGTTTCCGCTTCAAAATCCCGGTAGTGGACTCCCGGTTGGGTGACAGCAAAATCTTCCCCCACCTTTAACACCCGGTTAAAGTGTTTGGTCATATCTAAAGTTATGGAATCGTTAACCGCTCCTCCGGACATGTCGGTCCCGGCAGACCTGGCAGTTAGGGAAAGCTGGGGATTGTGGGAAGTAACAAACTGTACCAACTTCTCGATATCCTCTGTGTCTTTAGGGGCTACCACTACCTGGGGTTTGCTTTCAAAGATGGAAGCATCGTGGGAGCAGATAGCCAGAGTGGTGACATCATCTAAAACTTCCCCTTTAACCTGAGCTTGAAGCTGGTCTTTTAGGTCTGCCATATTTTTATAGTATACTGAAATAAGGGAGCTTGGGAAGATGGAAAAAAACATTTTTGATGTCATTATTATCGGAGGAGGACCGGCGGGACTCTCTGCTGCTTTATATACCATCAGGAAAAACTTAAAAACTTTGGTAATCTCCAAGACCATGGGAGGGCAGGCAGCCCAAGCTAGCAGGGTAGAAAACTACTTGGGTTTTGCTTTAATTTCCGGGATAGAGCTTGCCAAAAGATTTCACGAAGAGGTTCACCGTTACCCTCAGGAGTTGATTCAGGTGGTAGAAGGGGTGGAAGTGGTGGGTATGGAAGGAGCTTTTCCTCAAGTTACAGTGAAAACCGGTGATGGCAAAGCTTATGATGGTCAAACCCTAATCATTGCTTCCGGGAGAGTTCCCAAACACCTGGGAATTCCCGGGGAGATGGAGTTTTTTGGTAAAGGGGTGGCCATCTGTGCCACTTGTGATGCACCTTTATTCAAGGGCAAAGAGGTGGTGGTGGTAGGGGGAGGGAATTCCGCTTTGGATGCTGTTTACTCTTTAATGAATGTGGCAAGTTCGGTCACAGTGGTTAATGTGGAAGCAGAACTTCGAGGAGATGAGGTGCTAAAAACTCAGGTTAGCCAAGGTTCTAGTATAAAGATTTTAAATAACTACCAGGCCTTGGAGGTGTTGGGAGAGCAGGTAGTGACAGGTTTGAAGGTGAGAAATAAGATTGACGGGAAGGAACGGACACTCTCTGCCCAGGGGATTTTTGTGGAGATCGGTTATATCCCTTCTGTTGATTTTGATAAGCTCACTAAAAAAGATGAGGTCGGGGCTATTGTAGTGGATGAATCCGGGGCTACCTCTGTTTCAGGGATCTTTGCTGCCGGTGATGTCAATAACTTATGGGGAGAACAGATGATCATTGCTGCCGGTGAAGGGGCCAAAACTGCTTTGACTGTAGCCAAATTCCTCTCCCAAAACCCCCTTGATAAGGTATAATTCAGCTATGGGAACGTGGCTTACTAAGAACATTCTCTATCTGGCCTGGGTCCAGGCCCTCGTTTCTACTTTGGGGAGCCTTTATGCCAGTGAGATTTTGGGGTTCCCCCCTTGTGTTCTTTGTTGGTATCAGAGAATTTTTATGTATCCCCTGGTGTTAATCTTGCCCATTGGGATTTTCAAAAAGGATAGAAATCTCCCTGATTATGTTATTCCTCTAGCTTCTTTAGGAGGACTGGTGGCTCTTTACCAAAACCTCCTTTCCTGGAAGGTTATCTCGGAAACTCTGGCTCCTTGTGCTATCGGTGTTTCTTGTCTTACAAAATATGTTAACTACTTTGGTTTTATTACCATTCCTCTTTTATCCCTGCTTTCTTTTGTAGTAATAATCTCTTGTATGGTAGTATACAAGAGATTAAATTCTAAATCATGACCCAGGAGTTGAAAGTTCTACTTATTATTGGGGTTATTACTGCAGTAGCTATAATAGGGGCAATTTTCTTTTTGGGAAAATCCACCCCCTCTTCTCAAAATAATATTGGAACCGGGACCAAAGTACCGGCAAACCTGCTGAATTCTTTAGAAAGAGCTGACAACCATAAGATTTCTACCGATTCAGCTAAAGTAACAGTGGTGGAATTTTCTGACCTGGAGTGTCCGGCTTGTGCTACTGCTCAACCGATAGTGAAAAGAATTTTGGAAGATGAGAGGGGAAAGATAAATTTTATCTATAGACATTTTCCTTTACCTCAACACACTAAGGCTTTGGATGCCATCAAAGCTGCTGAGGCAGCAGGGGAACAGGGGAAGTTTTGGGAGATGCATGATAAGCTTTTTGCTACCCAAGAGGCTTGGACTGACAACAACGATTTTAAAAACCTCTTTGTAAGTTATGCTCAAGAATTAGGCTTGGATACCACCAAATTTAAGACTGATATGGAGAGCACCAAATATGATGCTAAAATCAATGAAGATAAAAATGACGGTTTTACTTTAGGAGTCAACTCCACTCCCACCTTCTTTATCAATGATCAAAAGTACCCAGGAATCTTACCTTATGACGAGTTTAAGACAGCCATAGAATCTGCCGGTAAATAAAATTCCCTTATATTTTTTCCTGTTGAGTTTTTGTAAAAATTAGCTTCGAGTTAAAGATAATATCCCTAGGTGTCAATATAATTCCACCTCCGAGGTGGAAACTGAGGAATTAAATAAGTATAAATAAGTAAATAATGAAGTTTAACCTCGTCTGGTAGAGAAAAAGACAGCTAGAGCTAGTGCCGTAATGGCTACAGCACCCAGGACTAGAAAAAGTTTTAGGAGGTAAGAGTTTACCTGTTTAGCTTTAATAGGTAAGGATCCTTTCCACCCATAGTAATAAATTATCCAAGAGATAGCAGTCGTGAGTAGAAGGGTAATAATGACCTGAATTTTTTCATTTCGGGTTAACTTACCATCAACCCCCGCCTTCTTTACTTTATTCATTAAGTAGAGAGAATATCCCAAGCTTCCAAAAATCAATAAGTTCCAGAGCATATTTTATATGTTATGACAAACCTTAAATCTTGTCTAGTGGACGAAGACGCGGGTGCCGGGGTTGTCAGAGGTAGCCCGGACAGCGTTTTGACCCTCGGCAAGAACCGGACCACTCCAATCAAAGAGCCAGGCAGCTTGGGAGATGGGAGAGTTAACACATCCATGGCTCATAGGGTGGCCAAAGTTATTATGCCAGTAGGCTCCATGGACAGCATAGCCTTGGTTAAAAAACATATTAAAAGGAACATTGGGCAGATCATAAAAAGTTCCCATCTCTTTTGATCCCCCTTTCATTCTTTGATAACGGGTTTTATACCAAATAGCAAAGTCTCCTGTAGGGGTGGGAGACCATAACCCGGAAGAGATGGGAAACTCCCTGACAATCCTGTTTCCTTCCCAGGCCCTCAGTTTTTGTTGGTCTAAGGAAACTTCAATCCATTTGTCCTCCCCAGCCTCATTTTTAGTACCTAAAACTGTCTGATCGTCAACGGTGAGTAAACTGCCTTGAGCAAGGGAAGTTTTAGGATAATCAATTGTTTGGTTGCCAAACACTGCCACATTGGCCTCTTCGTCGAAATCCCCTGAAGAGGCAGCAACCTCTGTGGCCTCACAACAGGAAGTAGTTTTGTCACCGGACAAGTGTAGCTGGTAAGCTAAAAAACGACGTGAAGGAAGGTAAAGTAAGGACAGGGCAAAAAGAGCAACGATTAAAATCAGAAATATCTTGGGCATTAACTCTATTGTGGCTCTCTCCGGAGCAGTAATCAAGACATCTCTAAATATTTTTTGGAGTTTACTGCTTAGTTAAAGGGGTGATATATTAGAAAGTTAATAGGATGAAGAAGTTTTTTTTCATTTTTTTCTTGATACTCTTTTCCGGAGCTGTTTTTTATGCTTTTTGGCCCAAGGATTGGAACTCCAAACTTGCTTCTCCCTGGATAGGGAAAGGCTCAAGTGGAGCTAACCTCTGGTTCCCCCAAGTGATGGGCGTTACCTTGGATGAAGCGCCCGAGATTACCGCTAAAAGCGCTTATTTTATAGACATTGACAGTGGTAAAGTTTTGTACAGCAAAATGGAGCATGCCCGTTTGCCGGTTGCTTCTTTAGTAAAGATCATGACGGTGATTGTGGCTTTAAAGAATATGGAGTGGCAGGATAAAGTTTATATCAGTCAAAAGGCAGCTTCCATGGAACCGGACCACATGGAACTTATCGCCGGGGAAAAGCTTTCTGTGGAAGAACTTTTAGACGGGGTGTTTTTAGTTTCCGCCAATGATGCTGCTGAGGCTTTAGCGGAAGCTGCCTTGGGAGATCGTGAAGAATTTATTAAGCAGATGAACCTCCAGGTCGAGCTTTTGGGGATAAAAGATACCCTCTTTATTAACCCTACCGGGCTTCAGGAAGAGGGAAGAGACCAATACTCCTCAGCCTATGATATGGCTTTGATGAGCCGTTATGCTATCAAACATTTTCCCCACACCGTTGATATTTCCAGTCTCCCGCATATTCTTTTACCCCGGACTCTGACTCATCAAGACTATGATTTATACTCAGGAATAAATCTTCTCACGACCTACCCCGGAGTTTTAGGTTTCAAAACAGGTTATACCCCGGAGGCAGGACTGACCCTGGTTACCCTGGCCAAAAAGGATGGACACGAGGTATTGGGAGTGATTTTAAACTCGGAATACCGGCGGGACGAAGCCCGGAGCTTACTGGACTATTCTTTTAAAAAACTTGCCGGGATCTAGTCAAAGATATTGTTTTCTACTTGCCAACTAATACAAGTGGTGGTATAACCAAAAGACTACAAATTGAGTAATGGGGCAAAAACAGATTGTCATTTTCTTTGTTTTGGTTGGGGTGGTAGCTTTAGGGATAGCCGGAGCAAGGTCTTTCAAAGCTAGTCTTGGTGAAGAGTTGACACCCACTCCTACACCGGAGAAGCTGGTTTTTAACAACAATGAACAAAATAAAGACCCATCTCAAGTAACTCAGAACCCGACGTTTAAGCAAATCTCTCAACCGACTCAAAAGATGACTAAATCTTACCAAATGTTTCCCGGAGTTTTACCTTCTGAGGAGTTAAAAAATAAAAAAGCGGTGATTGTCACCGATAAAGGTATTATTGAGTTTGCCATCTATCCTGAGGCTAGTAAAGCTGCTTCCAACTTTATCTTTTTGACAAAAGACGGTTTTTATGATGGCTTGACCTTCCACCGCGTCGTGCCGGGGTTTGTCATTCAGGGTGGAGATCCATTGGGTAACGGCACAGGCGGACCGGGATATCAGTTTGAAGACGAACCGGTAACCGAAGCCTACAACAAGGGGATTGTGGCTATGGCTAATGCCGGACCCAATACCAACGGTTCCCAGTTTTTTATTATGTTGGAAGATAATCCCAGCCTTCCCCCGAACTACACTATTTTTGGTAAGGTAATTTCCGGACAGGAAGTTGTAGATAAAATTCAAGTTGGCGATATCATGAAAAAAGTCACTATATCCAATATATAGTATATTGACACTTTGAGTGTGGTACATGTTAAGCTATACATGTTGATATCGTAGGTTAGGATATACACAAGATATTGTATAGCAACGATGAAATGCCCTTTCTGTGGTAGTTTGCTTAATCGGGTAGTTGATAAAAGAAGCGTCTCCCTTTCCGGTGAAATCAGACGTAGGCGTGAGTGCTTAAAATGTCAGCGCCGCTTTACTACTTATGAGAAGATGGGGGCTTTAGGACTGGTTGTTTTAAAAAAGGATGGTAGACGTGAGCCTTTTTTACGGGATAAATTAAAGAAGGGACTTTTGAAAGCCCTGGAGAAGAGGCCGGCGGTAAATAAAATAGACGATTTGGCAGAGAGGATCGAGAGAAAGCTGAGGAAAAGAGGAAACCAGGAAGTGTCTTCAAAGATGATTGGGCAGATAGTGCTCTCGGAACTCAAGAGGTTGGATAGTATAGCCTACCTTCGTTTTGCCAGTGTTTATCGCCAGTTTGAGCGCCCGGAAGATTTTGCCCGGGAAGTAAGTTCTTTAGTTGATTGAAGTAAGAATGAAAATGTTAAGCAAAAAGAACAAACAACCAACCGGTGTGAATCTACAGGTTTCAGGATTGGCTAGAAAACCCCGAACTCTTACTAATGGTCATGCTAAGGGTGTTAAGCCAAACGGCATCAGTTTGAGTGGGGTGTTGCCGGAGCGGGAAAAAGCCTGGGAGATCGGGAAAAATATTCCTCCCGTCCCGGAAGATTTATTTGAGCCGCAACTGTCAGAAACTGCCCTCTATATCGGCAAGACGAGGTATGCCCGAAGAAACGATTTAAGTGAGCCTATCGAATCAGCCACAGAGATGTTTTGGCGGGTGGCCTTTAATGTTGCTGCTGCGGACGTCCAGTTTGACCCCAGTCCCAAGAGCTTGCTGGCCACAGCAAGAGAGTTTTATAGCCTTATGGCTTCCCAAAAATTTATTCCCAACACTCCCACCATGCTTAACGCCGGCAAACCCATGCAGCAGCTTTCTGCCTGTTTCGTGCTGCCTATCGAGGATGACATGAGATCAATTGCCCAAACTTTAGTGGATATGGTAATGATTCACAAATCAGGGGGAGGTACGGGTTTTTCTTTTTCTCAGCTTCGGCCTTGGGGTGACACCATTCATTCTTCCGGCGGCACTACGGTTGGCCCAACCTCATTTTTGCAAGCTTATAATGATGTTACTTCTCAAGTAAAGCAGGGTGGAGTGAGACGGGGGGCCAACATGGGCATACTGCGTATCACCCATCCTGACATTTTGCGCTTCGCGGTGATGAAAGTGGATGAATTTTCCCTCACCAACTTTAATATCTCCGTCAGTGTGACTGAGGATTGGATGGAGCAAGTCAAAAAGGATAGCAAATATGTAGAAAAAGAACCAGAGTGGGAGAAGATTATTGAAGAGATAAAACTTGCTGAAGCCATCAGGGATGTTGATTTAAAGATAAAAAGGGTGGAAGAGGGAGTAAAAAAACTCTACGATTTAGTGAGAGCAACTCATGACGATGAAGGTTATGAGTTAATTAATCCCCGCACGGGACAAGCAGTTGGCCGCCTTAACGCCAAGAAAGTTTTCCTGCTCATTACTCAGCTGGCTTGGCATTACGGAGATCCGGGGATGATTATTATCGATCGGATTAACAACTCCAACGCTAACCCTACCCCAGCCTTGGGCATGATTGAATCCACTAACCCTTGCGGTGAACAACCCCTGTTGCCTTATGATGCCTGCACTTTGGGGGCTGTCAATGTGGGGAAGTTTGTCAGGGAAAAGCAGGTGGAATGGGAAAAGCTAAGAGAAGCGGTAAAAACTGCTGTTCACTTTTTGGACAACGTTTTAGATATGAACAATTATCCTATTGCCGCGGTCAATGAGATGACCAGGAAAATACGCCGCATCGGCTTAGGAGTGATGGGTTTTGCCGATATGCTGGTGCAGATGGAAGTGGGTTATAACACTGAAGAAGGATTAAAGGTGGCAGAAGAGGTGATGGAGTTTATTAATGAAAATGCCAGAGTAGCCAGCCAGGAGCTAGTCAGGGTTAGAGGCACATTTTTAGCTTGGGAGGGGTCAATTTATGATCCAAAAAGCTCCTATTTTAGGGGATCAGCTTTAAAACTTCGTAATGGAGCTATTACTACTATTGCTCCCACCGGGACGACTGCCATGCTGGCTGATTGTTCCTCCGGTATCGAACCTAATTTTGGTCTCTCTTATGCCAAAAATACCATTGAAGGAAAGAGACTCTTTAACACTAACCCCTTCTTTCTAAGAGTGGCCAAGGAGGAGGGTTTTTACTCGGAAGAGTTATTGGAAAAAATTGAGCAAAATCATGGTTCTGTGCAAGGTTTATCAGAAGTTCCGGTGAGGTGGCAGCAAGTTTTTGTAGTGGCTCACGACATTACTCCGGATTGGCATGTGAGAATACAGGCTGCTTTTCAAAAGCATGTAGACAATGCTATTTCTAAAACTATCAACTTCACTCATGAAGCAACGGTAGAAGATGTGAGACATGCCTATCTGATGGTTTATGAATTGGGTTGTAAGGGAATCACTATCTACCGGGACGGGTCCAGAGAGAAGCAGATCCTGGAAGTCAAAAAGGATAACTCCTATTATAGCCAGTTAGCTTCAGGAGGGATGAGCCAATCAAAAGATGAGGTAGCCAGGGTAGAAGCTGTACCCCAGGAGAGAAGTGGGGAGGTGCCAGCAGTGCGCCCCATTATCTTGAGAGGTAGGACTTATAAAGTTAACACTCCAGTGGGCAAGGCTTTTATTACCATCAATAGGGATGAAAAGGACCAACCTTTTGAAATTTTCGTGACCATTGGCCGGGCTGGAATGCATACTGCTGCCGATGCGGAAGCCATCGGCCGTCTGGCATCTTTGGCTCTTAGAATCTCCCGTAATAAGCCCTCAGAGGTAGCACGGGAGATGGTAACACAACTGCGGGGTATTGGCGGTTCATCCCATATTGGTTTTGGTAAGGAAAGAGTGATGAGTTTGGCTGACGCGGTAGCTAAAACCTTAGCGGAAGATTTAGCCCAATGTGAAGGGAGTGAGGGAGAGGAACAGCCAGAATTAATCCCTTTGAATTTAACCATAGGAAATGGTGAAGAAAATTCTCAGAGCCTAGATGAGAGGCCTGCTACAAAAGTAGTCGGCGATCTTTGCCCAGAATGTGGCCAGCCCACTTTCACCTTTGAAGAAGGGTGTAAAAAATGCCATTCCTGTGGGTACAGTATGTGCTAAAGTAATTAAAATATGGCAGAGTACAAGAAAAAAATTCAATATTTACCACAGGATGCTGAAGAAATAGCAAAATTACACATTGAGGATTTAGAAATACCAGTCTTTAAAACACCATTAGTAGAGTTTCTTCGCCGGGCTGCTGCTGTCAAAGGACTTCAGGGAATTGTTTTAGCTAACTGGGATGAACCTCCTCTTACTCCTGCTTTGTCGATATATGCATTCACTGACTTGAGAGGTCTTTTTGACGAGAGTGCATCCTCAAGAACGACGCCTGCTGTTTTAGCTCCATTGTATGATCAATTAGAGGATTTAGTCAGAGGAGGTTCTGGTCAGAGGATGGAACTTTGCTATGTCAATACCTTAGGTTCGAGTTTTGATGAAGCATTCCATAAACTTTGTTCTTTATTATCAGATGAGGAAAGTGAGTATAATTATCATAGTGAACTTCGGTTCATGACAGCTGCACAAATACAGCCCTCAAGTTTTGAAATGGTAGACTAAACCTCATCAATTATTTGGTGTTTAATAAATTCTATTTCTTGAGCATAGCTTACCTGGTCTAAGATAAACTGCTGGTAATCTTGGGGGTTCTTAAAATGCCCTAAGATTTCATCTGTGGAACAAAAACTACTATGGTTATCAAGATAATCTTGGTATGATGACCACTTGTAGTGTGCTAAGTCTTTTACTAGAAATGATGTTAATGGATTGAGGTGGATATATCTGGAGATATGCACTAGCTGATCATCAGTTTCTATAAGTACTGCTTTGACCATGCCTTGAAAGAGTGGTCCAACTCGGTCATGTTTGGTATTAAAGTATCTGGTATAACTGTTAAGAAATTTACTCACGAACTCTGTAATGCCATTATCTCTTAATTGTTTAACTAAAAGATGAAAATGATTGGGCATTAAACAGTAAGCGACGATCTCCACCATTTTCTTTGAAGAATCCAGCTCTTGTACCACAAGATTAGGGAAATGAGAGAACTTAGGTTTTGGCCCTTCTAGTTGGTAATATTCGAGTGTTTTAAGGAATCTCTGATAATCTCTTTTGCTTTGGAAGATTATCCTTTTTTCACTACCTCTGTTGTAGATATGGTAAAACTGTCCAGTAACAAAGGGAATAAATCTATGTGGCATCTGAAGCTAGTATATCTTAGATATCCTTAGGTGTCAATACAATTCCACCTCCGAGGTGGAAACTTAAATCCTGAAGGAAAGGTGTATATTACAGGCATGGTTCTAAAGAAGATGAAATTTAAGGAGCAAACTAAAGGATTGGTAATTATTTATACCGGGGAAGGGAAGGGAAAGACTACTGCTGCTCTAGGATTGGCTCTTAGGGCTGCTGGATATAAAAAAAGAGTTCTTATTATTCAGTTTGGGAAGGCTTGGTTTACAGGAGAGTTGGAAGGTGTAAAGAGGTTAGTTCCTTATGTAAAGATTATTCAGGGAGGTAAGGGTTTTGTAAAGATTTTGAATGATAAACTGCCCTTGAAAGAACATAAGACAGCAGCTCACCGAGCTTTTGAACTGCTTTATAAAGAGACTATTTCTGGGAAGTGGGATTTGGTGATTGCTGATGAGATAGTGGGAGCTTTATCTGCTAAGCTTCTTATCTTGAGTCAAGTTGAAAAATTGATTAAAGATAAACCAACTAGGGTGGATTTGGTGTTGACAGGCCACCATGCTTCTTCTAAACTTTTATCTTACGCCGATTTGGCTACGGAGATGAAACCTTTGAAACACCCTTTTGAAAAAGGTTTTTTGGCAAAGGTTGGGATAGATTACTGATATTAGTTTTAAGTTCGTGGTATAGTGTTTATTGTAGGGGTTGCAATACTTTAGCACTCATGCTAAACTACTGCTAGTTTTGAAGCTAAATTAGTTATGATAAACGATTACCCGATGTCAACAAATAAACTTCCGGAAAAATTACCAGTAGGACCGCTTCGGGATACAGTGATGTTCCCGGGTACTTCTTTGCCCATCGTTTCCGGGCGTTTAAAATCCAAAACCGCTTTAGATCAAGCTTGGAGTGGTAATCGGCAGATTGTTTTTGTGACTCAGAAAAATAGCCGGGTGGAGGATCCGGGAGATAAAGATCTTTACCAGGTAGGAACGGTCTGTCTTTTGAAACGGATGATTAAAAACCCTGAAGGGGAGTATACCGTTTCTGCGGAAGGATTGGCCCGGGTTTTCCTGAAAAACTACACTCAAACTGAGACTTATCTGGAGGCAGAAGTGGAGGAGATCCCCGAGCTTTATGAAAAGAATGAAGAGACGGAAGCGATGACCCGGACGGTCAAGGAACAGTTTCGCCGTTTTATCGAGCTGGGTGGAAATCCCTTGTTTGATCCCGGAACTTTGTCCAACTGGGCTATGGTTTCCCAAAACGAAGACCCTAACCTTTTAGTAAACTCTATTGCTCAAGCTATTGATTTTAAAACCATTGATAAACAACAACTCTTGGAGATGGTCTCAGCAGCGGAGAGGCTGCAGAGATTATCCGAGCTTTTAGCAAAAGAGTTAAAGATTTTAGAGATCTCCCAAAATATCTCCAATAAAACCCAGGAGCGGGTTTCCAAGATGACCCGGGAAGCAATACTTAGGGAGCAAATGCGTTCGATTGAAGAGGAGTTGGGTGAAGGGGACGGGGGACAAAACCAGGAAATCCGGGAGTTCGAAACCAAGATTAAACGTTCTGGGATGCCAAAGGAGGTCAGAGAGAAGGCTCTGAAAGAACTTTCTTCCCTGGCTAAGATGTCCCAACTTAATCCTGAGGCTTCCTATAAAAGAAATTATCTGGAGTGGTTAACAGATCTTCCCTGGAAGGCAGAAGGTAAGGCTAAGGTAGATATGAAAAAGGCAGAGGGGGTTTTAGATGAAGACCATTATGGTTTAGCTAAGGTTAAAGAAAGGATCCTGGAATATCTGGCAGTCCATAAACTTTCCGGGCAAACAAGGGGACCGATCCTTTGTTTTGTTGGACCTCCCGGTACAGGGAAGACTTCTATCGGCAAGTCCATTGCCCGGGCTTTGGGCAGAAAATTTGTCAAAGCCTCCCTGGGAGGGATCCGGGATGAGGCGGAGATTCGGGGACACAGAAGGACTTATGTCGGTTCCATGCCGGGAAGGATTATCCAGGGCATTAAAACTGCGGGAATGGTCAACCCGGTCTTCATGTTGGATGAAATTGACAAGGTAGGTTTGGATTACCGGGGAGACCCTTCCGCGGCTTTACTGGAAGCTTTGGATCCGGAACAAAATAACGCTTTCTCCGATCACTATCTGGAGGTGCCTTTTGATTTATCAAACGTCATGTTTATCACTACCGCCAATATTTTAGACACCATCCCACCGGCGTTGCGGGACCGTTTGGAGATTATTCGTTACGCAGGATACACTGAGGATGAAAAGTTTCATATCGCCCGGAAATTCTTAATTCCCAAGCAGGTAAAAAGCCATGGGCTGAAAGAGAGTAAGATTATTTTTACCGATGAGGCCATCCATGAAATTATCCAAAAATACACCCGGGAAGCAGGAGTAAGGAACTTAGAAAGAGAGCTGGCGGCAGTCATCCGTAAAGTTGCCCGAAAGATTGCTGAAGGAAATAAAGAAAAAAGCTTTAACATTACCCCCGAAGAAGTGGCTAAACTTTTGGGGCCGGCTAAGTTCCTGCCGGAACTGGCAGAGGTAGAAGATACTGTAGGAACTGTCACCGGAATGTCCTGGTCAGAAGCGGGTGGAGATATTATCTTTATTGAGGTTACCCTAATGCCCGGTAAAGGACAGCTTCTCTTAACAGGGCAACTGGGGGATGTGATGAAAGAATCAGGCCAGGCAGCTCTATCTTATGTCAGGTCTCATTGGAGGGAATTAGGTCTGCCAGAGAGGTTTTTCTATAAGGTAGATGTCCATGTTCATGTACCGGAAGGAGCAATCCCTAAAGATGGGCCCTCAGCAGGTATTGCTTTAACTACAGCTATTATTTCTGCCTTCACTAAGATTCCAGTAAAAAAATATGTTTCTATGACAGGAGAGGTAACTTTAAGAGGCAGGGTGTTAGAAATAGGTGGTTTAAAAGAAAAGGTTATAGCAGCTCATCGGGCAGGAGTGAGAACCATTATTGCTCCGGAAAACAATAGGAAGGATTTGGAGGATATTCCTGATTATGTCCAAAACGATGTCAAGTTTGTCTTTGTCAAACACATGGATGATGTTTTAAAGGTAGCTTTAACCAGACCTCCTGCTCCCAAATCTTTCAAACAACAACACCATGTACCCTACTCTGCTTTAGCCTAAAAAGGTTATCCAGAAAAAGTTATTCAGAATTTTAGTATAAATTTAGCCTCAATCATTTTAGAAAATCCGCAGGTGTCAAGCTAATCCACCCTGGGGGTGGACAGTAGAGGTAATGTTATAATCAGGATATGCCTCATGATCTCTTAAATCAGCAAGACGAGTTACAAAAAGAGGCTCAGGGTGTTTTAGAGGACCTTGATCTTATGAATCTCTTGAAAGAATTTGGAGAACCTCACATTGTTGGTAGTTTGGCCTTAGGAGTTATGACTTGGAGAGATATAGATTTAGAAATAGTTGTAGGCAAGTTAGACAAAGAAGTAGTTGCCGAGGTAATAAAACAATTAGTAGTAAAAACCATATATAAGATAGATGTTACTTTCTCTGACAATATAGCCAGGTTTAATAATAGTAATCCTAATTCTCCTCAAAGCCTTTATATTGGACTAAAGTACTTTGGTAAAGATATTACACCAATTGAAATGCGAGGATCAAATCCACTAACTTGGAAGTTAGATTTGCACTTTATACTTGAAAAAGATGCAAGAGGCAAAGCTAAAACAGAGGAACTTAAAAATAAGATTACTGATGATAAAAGAAGAATAATATTAGAAATAAAAAGTCAAATAGCCTCAAATCCGAAATACAGAAAGCAAATTTTTAGCATGGACATTTACCAAGCTGTGTTAGAGAGAGGAATTACCAACTTAGAAGAATTTGGAAAGTTTTTAGCTGAAACAGGTAGGGAGCTTTAATTTAGCCTTGCAAGGTTGGTCCTTGTGAGGCTAGGGGAAAGTCCTCCTTGACGAGAGTGCTGGCCTCATAGTAAATTTAGGAGATGGAATTCGTTTTAGCACACGCAAAGTTGGTAATTTTACTGGCCTCTGTGGCTGCTTTAGCATACGGTTTAGCTTTAGCCCAATGGATCTTGAAGCTTCCTTCCGGCAATAAGAAGATGCAAGAAATTGCCCAAGCCATCCAGGAAGGGGCTGGTGCTTACCTCAATAAACAGTATCGGACTATCTCTATTGTGGCGGCTTTGCTTTTTATTCCCCTCTGGTATTTCCTGGGTCAAAACAGTGCTTTAGGGTTTTTAGTGGGAGCTGTAGCCTCAGCTCTGGCAGGCTATATCGGTATGAATGTGGCAGTAAGGGCTAATGTGAGAACCGCGGAAGCTGCCAAAGGAGGTTTAGCCCAGGCTTTAGATGTGGCCTTTAAAGGGGGAGCAGTGACAGGACTGATGGTGGTAGGTTTGGGTCTTTTATCTGTGGCTGGATTTTATTTCTTAACTTCGGACGTCAAAGCTTTAATAGGTTTGGGTTTTGGAGGAAGTCTCATCTCGGTTTTTGCCAGATTAGGAGGGGGAATCTTTACCAAAGGGGCAGATGTGGGAACAGACATGGTGGGAAAGATCGAGGCAGGAATTCCGGAGGATGATCCCCGGAACCCAGGAGTGATTGCTGATAATGTGGGTGATAACGTGGGTGATGATGCCGGTATGGCAGCAGACCTTTTTGAAACTTATGCTGTTACCTCGGTAGCAGCTATCCTTTTAGGAAGTTTGGTTTTTGCCAACTTCGGGAATGCCATTGTTTACCCGCTCCTTTTAGGGGCAGCTTCTATCGTGGCTTCAATTATCGGCACTTTCTTTGTCAGCCTAGGAGGGGGTAAAAATATCATGGGGGCTTTATATAAAGGTTTGGCAGTATCAGCGATCCTTTCAGCAGCAGCCTTTTATCCTCTAACTTCTGCTTTGATGGGAGATAACGGTCAATACTCCGTGATGAATCTCTACCTTTCCTCTCTTCTTGGTTTGGCAGTGACAGTGGGAATGGTGCTCATTACCGAGTACTATACCTCGACTAGCTATAACCCGGTAAAAAGTATTGCCCAAGCTTCCACAACCGGACATGGAACGAACGTTATTGCTGGTTTAGCAGTTTCCATGAAGTCTACTCTTTTGCCCATCATTTTGATTAGCGCTGCCATTCTAATAGCTTTCTCCTTGGCCGGAATTTATGGAATTGCTATCGCCGCTGTGGCCATGCTCTCCATGACCGGTATTGTGGTAGCGATAGATGCTTACGGACCAATTACCGATAATGCCGGGGGAATTGCTGAGATGGCCGAGCTTCCTGAGTCGGTCCGTGAGGTAACAGATCCTTTGGATGCAGTAGGAAATACTACCAAGGCAGTTACCAAAGGCTATGCTATTGCCTCTGCTGGTTTGGCGGCCTTGGTGCTTTTTGCTTCCTATGCCCAGGAACTTACAGCAGCAGGAAAAGAGGCAGTTTTTTCTTTGTCTGATCCCAACGTCATCATCGGTTTATTTATCGGTGGAGCCCTGCCTTACTTTTTCGGAGCCTTGGCCATGGAGGCGGTAGGAAAAGCAGCTTATGCTGTGGTCAACGAAGTGAGGCGTCAGTTTAAAGAGATTAAAGGTATTATGACCGGGAAAGCCAAACCTGATTATGCCAGAGCGGTGGCTATTGTGACAGAAGCTGCTCAAAAGGAGATGTTACTGCCAGCTCTTATTCCGGTGGCTGCTCCGGTACTAGTGGGACTATTTTTAGGTCCGGCAGCTTTGGGAGGGCTTTTGGTAGGCATTATTGTTACCGGTATCTTTGTGGCTATCTCCATGACTACCGGGGGGGCTGCTTGGGATAACGCTAAAAAGTATATTGAGGCAGGAAACTTAGGAGGTAAAAAATCTCCAGCCCACCAGGCAGCAGTAACCGGTGATACAGTGGGTGATCCTTATAAAGATACCGCCGGTCCAGCTATAAACCCCATGATCAAAGTAGCTAATATTGTAGCTTTACTCTTGGTTCCATTTTTAAGATAGGGATTGGTTTAGGCTGAGGGGGCGGGGGGAGCGATGGGTTTGTTTGATATGGCATTGACAATCTCATCTACAATTTGTTTAGGGGTATAAGAAGCTTTAATAAGATACCCCCGGGCTCCTAAGGTAAAAGCTTCTTTGATGACCTCTTCCTGCCCCAGGTTAGTGAGCAGTAAAATCGGCATGGTGTCATCAGGGTGTTTCAACTTCCACTGCCTGAGTAACTCCAGTCCGTGAATTCCCGGAAGCATGATATCCAAAAGCAACAGATCAAACTTTTCCTCTTCCAAAGTTTTCAGCCCGGTAGTGCCATCTTTGGCTACCTTGACCTGAAAACCCGCTTTACTGAGCTCTCTGGCATAGATATCAGCAATAAAAGTTTCATCTTCAACAAGAAGGATTTTTTTAGAGGTAGGCACACACTTATGTTAGATTTTTCTACTCTACTTGTCAAGCAGCCTTGGGTTGAAGTTCCACAATAGTGGGGTGAGCTTGGGCACTATCTGCTATTGGTAAGCTGAAATAGAAAGTTGAACCTTGTCCCACCTTTGATTCTACCCAAACCCTGCCGTGGTGGAGATCAATAATGGATTTGGTGATGTAAAGTCCCAACCCTGAGCCTTTATTCCCTTCTTCTAAGGCCCCGGTTACCCTGTAAAATTTGCCAAAAAGATGGGGTAAAGCTTCCTCGGGAATTCCTTTACCGTTGTCTGCGACATAGGTTACAATCTCTTTCAGTTCTACCTTGACTCCGACCTCGATTTTACCCCCCTCTTTAGTATAAGAGATGGCGTTGCTGATCAAGTTGTTTAAGACTTCGTTAATTCTTACTTGGTCGACTAATACCTTAGGAATAGTTTGGGTAGGAAGTTTGAGACGGAGAGAAATCCTTTTTTGGGTGGCGAGGACTTTGGTATTATCGACAAAGTCGGTCAGGTGTTTTTTCCAGTCCAGAGGTTGTAAATCGATAGAGAGTGATCTCCTTTCGATCTTGGAAACGTTTAAGATGTTATCCACTAATGCTGTCATCTGTTGAGCGGATATTAGGGCGCGGTCCACAAATCCTGCCAATTCCGGTCCTAGTTTCTTTTTTCCCTCATCGGCGATAATGGAAAGGTAATCAATGACACTGGTTAAAGGGGTGCGGAATTCGTGGGAAGCCATGGAGACAAAATCAATTTGCATCTGTTCAAAAGCCTTGTCGGCTGAGATGTCATGGAAAATTAAAATACAACCTAGATCTGCCTGAATTCCCTCGACAATTTGCGCTACGGTAAACCTCACTTGGGTTTCCTGGCCATTTCTGCTGCTTAAAGTGAGGATCAGGGGGGCATTGGAGGCAGGTGGTTTTTGGCAGTATTCCTGGACTGTAGTGAGTGTACCGAGAGAATTCTTTAAGCTGATAAGTTGATCAACGGGTTTACCGGCCATAGTTTGAATAGGTAAGCCCAGCATTTTTTCTGCCGCGGCATTGGCCAACAAAACATCACGCTGCAAGTCTAAAACAATCACCCCGTCTGTAATGGAGGCAATAATTGTATTAAGTTTATTTCTTTCAGATACAAGAGAGTCTTTATCCTGAGAAATGGTCTGAATGGTGCCGCTTAAGGCTTGGGTAATGGTGTTTAAAGAGTTAGAGATGAGTTCCAGCTCATCATCGGTATGGAGGTTGAAACGGTGTCCCAACTCACCTTTTGCCAGCACCAGAGTTCCCTGGTAGATCTCTTCTAATGGTTTTAAAAGTTTCCAGATCAAAAATGACCCGATGGATAAAGCCAGAAGAAAAAGAGGTAGGCTTTTTTTAACTGCATCCGATCCGGAGAAAATCATACTGAGGGTAAGAGGAATAATGACAGCTAAAATAAGAATAAAAATAATTTTAAAAGATAATTTTTTCTTTAGTGTCAGAGGTTGTTGAAAGGGAAGAATGGCAGTTTGGAGCATAAGACAATCCTACCTTTCCCAGGTGTAGCTGTCAATGGAAGTTCTATTCCATTTCTAGTATTTTCCCTAATAAGATAGATCCAGTGTGTAGCGCGTAGGGGATTAGGGCTACCTTCACCTTTGGTGAACGATCCTGTTCCGACTAAAGTCGGAATTGAACCCGCTTCCTACTGTGTAGAGCGCAGATTAAAATCTCAACACGGACTAAAAACAAAAAACCTCCCCAAAGGGAGGATTTTATTGTTTTGTAGCGCGTAGGGGATTCGAACCCCTGATTACTGGAATGAGAATCCAGTGTCCTAGGCCACTAGACGAACGCGCCGCGATTAAAATTATATCATGCGGGAGATTTGTAATCTAAGTTACTGCATGGGAATTGACATTGGTTCAAACTTAAACTAAAATTTGCCCTACGCTTATGACAAATGTTTATTTAACATCAAAAGGTTTGGTTGCGGCCAAGGAAGAGCTGGAATTTCTAAAAAATACCAGAAGAAGACAAATCGCCGAAACGATTAATCAGGCAAGGCAATACGGTGATCTGACGGAAAACTCCGAATATGATGCCGCCCTGGAGGAGCAATCTATGGCCGAGAGCCGGATTTCTGAATTGGAAAACATCTTAAAAGGAGCCAAAGTTATAGTCAGTCCCTTAAGCAATGCTTTTGTAGTTATCGGTTCAACGGTAAAAATTGAAATGGATGACGGCATTGATGAATTTAAGATAGTAGGTAGGGTTGAGGCGGATCCTTCCAAGAAAAGAATATCCAACGAATCGCCTCTGGGCATGGCTTTGGCCGGTGCCAAAAAAGGCGAGGTTGTTGAAGTGACAACGCCGATTGTCAGATATAAATGTAAAGTACTGGAGATATCATAAATGAATGAACCTTTAATTGAGTTTAATCCAAAACTGCCGAAACTTTCTTCAAACGAGAAAACAGTTTTGAAACTTTTAGTTGAAGCCGGAAAACTGATTGCTCCTTTATATAAACTTCAGGAGAATCAAAACTTTCCGGGAGCTAATTTTTATCCTCATGATGTTTCAAAGGAAGAAATTAGCAAGGCAGCTAAAAAAGATCCTGAGATTTTATC
>JAUSJM010000030.1 GCA_030647265.1 bacterium | reverse complement strand
AATTGCAGGAACCCCTACCTGATAAGCAAGGAGAATGTGCTCTCTTGTTTGAGGCATGGGACCATCCGGAGCTGAAACAACCAAAATTGCCCCATCCATCTGAGCTGCGCCTGTAATCATGTTTTTTATATAATCTGCATGACCCGGAGCATCGATATGGGCATAATGTCTTTTTTCTGTTTCATACTCAATATGCGAGATATTGATGGTAACGCCTCTTGCTTTTTCTTCCGGCGCATTATCAATATCCTCATATTTCATTGCCTGAGCCATTCCTTTTTTTGAGAGAACAGTTGCGATTGCAGCAGTTGTTGTGGTCTTACCATGGTCAACGTGACCAATGGTTCCAATATTTATATGCGGTTTCGTTCTTTCGTATTTTTTTGCGTCTGCCATGTTTGTAATTTTAATCTATAACTTGTTACTTTTCAATAGCCTAATCTTATTTTAGGCCATTAAAATCCAGCTGTCCAGAGCTGGTGCATTATTTATATACTAATAGGAATAAAAATGCAAGAGTTAATTTAAATTTTAGTAAGCAACGCCGGGAGTTTTGAGTTGGCACGCCTTCGCTAACCTAAGAGTACATCCTGAGGGATCTTCACACCAACATAACCTGCCTCTGGTTACCCTATGATCTCTTATTTGTTCTTTCACTAACACCTCACCGGTCGGCTCAAAAGCACAATCGCCATAGGTTGCTAATCTTACCTGACTCTCACCTAAAACAAGTCCTGAATCACCGGCACATTCTCCATTGGGAAATGTGTACCTAGTAAGAACCACTTGATCGACGATTTCTTCGCCACTACTAAGAGCAAATAACTGTCTTCCGCCATTTGTACCAGTAATTTCACGAACCTTTTCTCGCCTTACAGGAATAAAACAAATTGTTTTTTGTCTAATTTCACAAATCATAGTAGTGAGGCAGGTTTACAAAAAGATACTCCTATGGTTTAAACCTGTCAAGAGGGATCTAGAGGAGAGTTCTCCCTGGAGCATATTGTAGACATAAGCTAACATTTCATAGATTAAGATCAGAGAACGGGAAGAAGTCTGAAAAGCTTTATTACCAAATCCAGACTCAGCTTCACTAAAAACAGTTATCCAGTGAAGGTTTTTCCAACCTAATTTTTTAGCTATAGTTACAGCTCTTCTACTATGAAGATCTAAAACTACTAAGGTAGGTTGTTTAAACCCTTCTTTTTGAATTATCTGCTCTGAATAAAGTAGATTCTCATAAGTATTCGAAGACTTATCTTCCTCAATAATATTTTTTCTGGGGAGACCTAAACTAAGAGCATAATCAGCCATAATTGTAGAGTTTGGGACACCAAGACCTTGGTTATCTCCAGTAGACATAATGACTTTAGCTTGGGGAAAATTTTTCCACCATTTATAAGCTTCTTCAATTAAAGCTTTGGTTTGTCTTGTAGGTTCACTTTTATTTTTAACACTGTAGGATATAACTACTAAACAATCAGGTCTTAGTGGTCTATGATCAGCAATTTTCCAAAAATTAAGCATCAACAGAATACCCCTTACCTTTTCATTAAACACCAAAAGAGTCCCCAAGGAAAGTTTTAATCAAAGGATAACTAGTGTTCTACTCAGCCAGTAAAACCTGAAGTGGTAGTATAATGTCATGTTCCCACTCGAAGTGTGGGAAGCTAATAATCCAGTCACAGACAGGGCAGCTTTATATTTTATACCTCCACCTCGGAGGTGGAAAGCTAAATTTTGCTGGGTATCAGTACCTAATGACCTAGTGACGAGAAATCTCGCAATGGCAAAAAATCTCGTCATTTGCCAGAAAAAGGGGAGTTTTAATCTGGCGGTTATTTTAATTCTCTGCCTTTACTGACTTAGGATCAAAGCCTGTTTCGATGAAGGTCTCGTCAATAACTTTATCCGAGAGAGTTGGTACAATACTTCTACCTAAAGTTTTAGATTGCTGGCGAAGATCCCGAAAATACTGACATCTGGCAGGAGATTGATCCCGAAGAAGAACTTCTAAAACCTGTGCTGTTACCCGAGAAGCAGTAACTTCCTGTAAAGAGACATCGTATAAATCGCTGCTTACAAATCCCTTCCTTTGCAAAACTGCCAAATATTTTTGCTCCCACTGTGACATTTTTTCAGGGTCTCTAGCCCTCAAAAAAACCTGTGCATGTTTTAATTCCTCTGCGATTAATGAAACAATTACCTCAAAAGGATTTTCGAGCTCACATTCCAAGCGCTCTTCTTCTGAATTCTCATATATTACACCGCTTGTCTGATATATCCCTTTCTTCTCTTTATTAACAATGTCTCGTGTCCCCATGGTATGTGTAACAACCTCTTTAGATCTATTAATCAATACATAAGCTTGATCATATCTACCAGCAGCATCTTGCCCAGGCAAGCAGATAGCAGGAGTAATCATCTTCTCATTATTTACAATTGGAGTTCTGTCATCAGCAAAAAGAATTGTGATTCTGGCAGCTTCAGTTTCAGTAATACCTATTATTTGCGCTATCTTTCCTACCAAAGTGTTTAGATCAGCTTCTGAAAAACCTGCCCAACTATCTCTAGGAGAATGATCCCAAAAAAAGGAGGTTTTTTGCTGTAAAATATTAGCTACCCGCTCAGATCCTTGTCTATCTAATTCACTACCATCCATATGCTTTATTATACCAACCTAACTGTAACGAGAAGTTTGTTATGGCTTGGAAAAATTATTTAATGTTCGACTCTTCCTGTGAAGCCGGAGGCGGCGATGATTTTTTGAGCAATATTTTTGGGAACTTCTTCATAGTGATCTGCTTCCATGTAATAAGTAGCCCTACCTTGAGACATACTCCTGATAGTAGTAGCATAACCACCCATTTCTGCTAAGGGTACTAAAGCTAAGACTACCCTGGCTGTCCCTCTCATCTCTGTAGATTGGATCTGAGCTCTTTTAGAAGATAAATCAGCAATCATATCACCCAAAAACTCCTCCGGGGTGGTAACCTCCACCTTCATAATGGGCTCAAGGAGTACCATATCAGCTTTCTTGGCTGCCTCAGAAAGCCCTAGGGAACCGGCAATCTTAAAGGCCATCTCCGAGGAGTCAACGTCATGAAAAGATCCGTCATAAACTGCTACTTTGATATCGGTCACCGGGTAACCTGCCAAAATACCGGTGTCCTCTTTTTCAATCACACCTTTCTCAATAGGAGTAATAAACTCCCGAGGAATAGCTCCACCCACGATTTCAGAAACAAATTCTCTGCCTTGACCTCGGGGGAGAGGTTCAATTTTAAGGAAACAGTGTCCGTATTGGCCCCGGCCTCCTGTTTGACGGATGTACTTTCCCTCACCGGTGGCTGTTTGCTGAATTGTTTCTTTGTAAGCCACCTGCGGCTGACCCACATTGGCTTCCACTTTAAACTCCCTTCTCATGCGGTCCACTAAAACCTCCAGCTGTAACTCTCCCATACCGGCGATAATGGTTTGTCCAGTCTCTTGATCAACCTTGACTTTAAAAGTGGGGTCTTCTTCAGAAAGCCTGGAAAGAGCCAAGCCTAGCTTTTCCTGATCAGATTTGGTTTTAGGTTCAATTGCCAAAGAGATCACCGGTTCCGGGAAGGTGATGGACTCTAAAGTAATCGGGGTATCTTCACCACACAAAGTGTTGCCGGTAATAGTATCTTTTAACCCCACCGCAGCCACGATCTCTCCAGCATAAGCCTCATCAATATCTTCCCTATCGTTGGCGTGCATCAGCATCAAGCGGCCGATTCTTTCTCTTACGTTTTTAGAAGAGTTGTAGATATAGGAACCGGATTTGATCGTTCCGGAATAAACCCGGAGGTAAGTAAGCTTACCAACATGGGGATCAACCTGGATCTTGAAAGCTAAAACTGCTAAAGGAGCAGCCGGATCAGCCTTCCTGATCTCCTGCTCTCCTGATCTGGGATTTTCTCCCACGATCTCACCGATGTCCTGAGGGGAAGGCAGAAATTCCACCACTGCGTCAAGCATCGGCTGCACTCCCTTGTTCCTCAGAGATGAGCCTGCCAGCACGGGAACAATTTTGTTGTCAATGACCGCTTTTCTCAAAACAATTTTCAGCTCTTCTACAGAAGCCTCTTCCCCACTCAAATACTTTTCCATGAGGGTATCATCAGTACCGGAAATCTCTTCCACCAGCTTCTCCCGATGCTCTTCCACCAAATCCACCATCTCAGCGGGAATCTCCGTTTCAGAAAAATTGGCTCCGGTTTCATCACCCTCCCAAATCATAGCTTTCCTGGTTAAAAGATCCACCACTCCTTTAAAATCATTCTCCTTACCGATGGGGAGGTTATAAGGCAGGGCATTTGCTCCCAGCCTATCCCGGGCTGACTGTATGGTTCCCAAAAAGTCTGCTCCCACTACATCCATCTTGTTGGAAAAAGCGACCAGTGGAACTTTATATTTATTGGCCTGTCTCCACACAGTTTCAGTTTGGGATTGCACCCCGGAAGCAGAATCTAAAACAATCACTCCGCCGTCTAAAACCCTGAGAGACCTTTCTACTTCCGCAGTAAAATCAACGTGTCCTGGAGTATCAATCAAGTTAATACGAATTTCCTGACCCTCAAAAGGCCCGGATTTAGGGGTCCAAAAAGTGGTAATGGCAGCAGAAACAATAGTAATACCTCTCTCTCGTTCCTGCTCCATCCAGTCGGTGGTAGTAGTACCTTCATCAATGTCACCAATCTTGTAGGTTCGACCGGTATAGAAAAGAATTCTTTCCGTGGTGGTAGTCTTACCCGCATCAATGTGGGCGATAATACCGATATTTCTAATTCTGTCTAAGGGAAAATCCCTTTTTGTTTTAATAACAGCCATTATTTCCCCTCCTTTTCCAGTTTGGAAATAATGCTTCTGACCTCGTCAATTCTTACTCTCCAGGTATCAGCATCTCCGGAAAGCATCTCAAAAGCAGAGTTTTCGGAGATATCACCCATGGCCATGGCTTCCCCTCTTCTTAGCATAATGGCCTGGTATTCCTTCTCCAGTTTCTGAAGTTTTTCCTGCCACATCTTTATTTTTGTTGTTTTGTTGTCTTCTTGCATAGCTTAATGATACCTTATCCATCTTTGATCTTCATCAAAAAACCTCCCCACAGGAAGGTTATGCGCTAATATTACTCAAGTTTGATCCTAAAGTCAATGGTTTATGGAGTAAATTTACTTGTAGTGAGTGTTAATCGAATCTAAAGGTAGATTGTTATTTATATGCTCCCTGTCTATGTAAAATTGCCGCAATATAAATTGTTTCCCGAGGATTATCAACATAATATAAAACTCTGTAGGGCCAAACTCTAAAGGATCTAAGCTCTTTCAGCTCGCCTGAAAGTTTTTTACCTGCCAGAGGATCATTTTCTAAAATTTGAAGTTTCTTTTTTATTTTAACCTGTATGCCTTTGGGTAAATGTCCGTAATGCTTCTGGGCCTTCGGAGTAATAATAACCTTCATGCTATTTCAGATCAATAAGACGAATACCCTGACCTTTTTTTGCCTGCTTTAAACCTTTTAAAACCTCTGTCTTTGCTCCAGGAATTGCTAAAATCTCTGCTGTTTCTTCCAGAGCTTCTAATTCTTCCAGATTTATCATTATTGCCTTAGGTTTACCATTAACAGTAATAATCACCCTGTCATCTCTTTTGTCTACCTTATCAACTAGGTTAGGTAAATTTTCTCTTACATCGGATATGGGAATTATATTAGTCATAAAAATATTGTACATAATATCGTACAATCTGTCAACAGCTAATTTATAAATTTAAAGGTGGAAAGAATTTGAGTGAAAGTTCCTGATCTCTATTTCTTAAATCTTGTTTAGAGGGATCCTCGTAGGGATACTCAATATTATAAGAAATATTTCTACTCTAACTCTTAAACGAACCGAATTAAATACTCAAACGTAGAAATCTATTATCACGAACTAGGAAGCACGGGGATAATTTTAGTAAGATTAATGTCAAACCAAAAAATCCCTTTAATCTGGTCTCTTTTTATTATACTGTTTTTAAAGTCAGTCACCTTACCAAAGCTATTATCTTCTAAAACCAGATACTCCCCTTCTCTCATTTCCCACCATTGCCTCCATAAGTTTTCCTGTCCTGTGTTAATGGCTGCTAGAGAAGATTCCTCAAGCTCCTCGAAATTTCTTTTATCAAGGTATAATTTTCCACCTTCCAAAATCATCCTTTCTAAAGGAAGTGCTATTACCCTACCCATCTTCTCTACATCTGAGTCACTCATTTGATAGAGAATAATGTCACCCCGGGAAGGAGCAGGAGTGGTGTGAAAATATCTTTTAAAAATAGTGTATTGGTAAATTTCTAAACTAGGGTTCATACTACTATCAGGAATCTGATAAAGTTGGACGAGAAAAGTTAAAACAAAAATAACTGCTCCAAACAAAATAAAACAGATAACAGAAAATCTCATCTGTAAATATACAGACAACAGTTTTTAAGGTTAATGATTAGTTAAAACGGAAGTGAGAAAAAGCTTTATTGGCTTCGGCAACTTTGAGGGTATCTTCTTTCTTCTTAATAGCAGTGCCTTTGCCTTCTGCAGCATCCAAAAGCTCCACCGCCAGCTTTTTATCAAAGGTGTGATATTCCTTGTTGGAACGGGACCTGGCAGCCATAATAATCCACCTGATAGCCAAAGCCTCCCGCCTGTCTCCCCTCACTTCTACCGGAATCTGATAAGAGGCTCCACCAATCCTTCTTGGTCTTACTTCCATCTTGGGACTGACATTAGAAACAGCTGTCTCAAAGACAGTGAGGGGATTTTTACCGGCATTTTTTTCTATCTCCTCCAAAGCTTTATAAACCAAATTTTGGGCCACGGTTTTTTTGCCGGACTGCATCACCCGGTTGATAAAACGGGTAACTAACCTGGAGTTATAAATTAAATCCGGTTCTGTCTGTCTTTTATTTATTCTTCCTGATCTTGGCATCTATATAATCTCCTTATGCCCTGGCTCCTGCACTAGGTCTTTTGGTACCATACTTAGAACGGCTGGTCTTTCTCCCCACCACTCCGCTCATATCAAGTCTTCCCCTGACAATATGGTATTTCACACCCGGGAGATCTTTGACTCTTCCGCCCCGCACCATGACAATGGCGTGTTCTGCCAAATCATGTCCTATACCTTGAATGTAGGCAGTCACTGCTGTTTTATTAGAAAGCCTCACTCGAGCAACTTTTCTCAAAGCTGAGTTAGGTTTCATTGGTGTCATCGTTTTTACTAAAGTCACAACACCGCGTTTCTGTGGGTTAAAATCAGAAATAAAACGATTTTTTTTAGCATTAAAGCTTCGCCGCAAAGATGTGGCTTTAATTTTTTTAGTCCTATTGGTACGACCTTTTCTGACAAGCTGGTTAATCGTAGGCATATTTTCTTTCCTATCCCGCCCTGGCCCGATCCGGGCTGGTGGGAATAAGACGCCCTATTATAACGTTTTCTTTCAGTCCCAGCAAACGGTCCACCTTACCGGAAGCTGCAGCATCAGCCAAAACGGTGGTTGTTTCCTGGAAGGAAGCAGCAGAAAGGAAAGACTCCGTAAGCAGGGAAGCTCTGGTAATACCCAAGATAACGACAGAGGCCGTTCCCGGGTCTCCACCCGCTGCCAGAACTCTTTCGTTTTCTTCCTCAAATCTTACCCGGTCAATAACCTCTCCGGGCAAAAGGTTGGTATCTCCCTGGCTTTCCACCCTGACTTTATCCGACATCTTGCGTACAATGACCTCAAAGTGTTTCTCATTTAAGGGCACTCCCTGGGAAGAGTAAACCTGTTTGACAGCATCAACGATATACCTTTGAGCTTCCTTCAAGCCCCGAATACGAACCACCTCTTTAATATCCAAATGACCCGAAGAGAGTTCTTGTCCGGCAGAAATAAGTTGCCCATCTTCCACACTCAGTGTGGCTGAGGCGGGAACCAGGTATTCTCTCTCTTCCACAGGCTTGATGGTAGTGCGAACCCTCACTTTTACTCCCATCTCAGTCTCAGTAACAGTTACCCGACCGGCGATCTCTGAGAGAGGGGCAGCATTTTTCGGAGAGCGGGCTTCGAAAAGCTCTTCCACCCGAGGCAGACCCATGGTAATATCCACTCCGGCAATACCCCCTGAGTGGAAAGTTCTCATGGTCAGCTGTGTTCCCGGCTCACCGATACTTTGAGCTGCTACCACCCCGATAGGCACACCAATTGCTACCGGCTTTCTGGTAGTCAAATCCCAACCATAACATTTAGCACAAAGCCCAAACTTGGTCTTACAGGAGAGGGGTGAGAAGACCGTTAAGTTTTGAACCCCCACCTCCATAATCTCTTTGATAGCATTTTCATCCAGATACTCACCTTCGGAGACAATTACTTTCTTGGTCTTGGGGTTAACCACTTTGGCTGCCATCTTTCTACCGGCAAAACGGGTGTTGGCAGAAGCCAAGCTATCCGGGATAGGTAAAGTAACACCTTCTTTATCGGGACACTCCTCAGTCCTGATAATAACGTCGTGGGCCACATCCACCAGTCTTCTGGTCAAGTATCCGGCATCGGCGGTCTTAATCGCCCGATCAGCCACACCTTTTCTCGCTCCCCGGCAGGAGGTAAAGTACTCAAAGACAGCCAAACCTTGCCGGTAATTGGACTTAGTAGGAAGTTCCACAATCTTTCCCGTCGGATCAACGGAGAAACCTCTCATACCGGACAGCTGTTTGATCTGTTCCCTGGTAGCCCGGGCTCCACCGGAGTTCATAATGATACTCACCGGATTGTCGGGAGTAAGAGATGACAAGGTCCTGTTGGCAATTTCATCACCGATTCTGGTCCAAATTTCTTCTGTCAGTACTCTCTTTTCCTCGTTGGTAATAATACCTTTTCTGAAGTTTGATTCAACCTCCGCTACCTCCTTATCACCATCAGCGATAAGTTTTTCCCGCTCCGGGATAATGGTGTTATCAAAAATTCCCAGTGACAAACCGGAGATAGTAGCTCCCCAAAAACCGAAATCTTTTAGAGAGTCAATCAAATCGACTACCACATCCCGTTCAAAGCGGTTGAAAGCCTGCATAATCAGCTCCTGCACGCTTTTGGCATCCACAGCTTTGTTGACAAAACGCATCTCTTCCGGAAGTAGTCTGTTAAACATCAACCTTCCCACAGTGGTAACAATCTCTTCTTTGCCTTCCCGGCGCACTTTGATCTGTTGGCGAAGCTTAATATTCTCTGTTTGGAAAGCCAACAACGCCCCATCTTCATCAAAAATTCCGTCTTCTTTGGCAGGAATATTGGCATCTATGACTGTAGCATAGTAAGTCCCAAAGACCATCTCCCGGTTAGGCACAATTACCGGCTGGCCGGAGGAAGGCCTTAAAATATTTTCTTTGGCCAGCATCAAAGTTCCGGCCTCTTCCTGGGACTTCTGACTCAAAGGAACATGCACTGCCATTTGGTCTCCGTCAAAATCGGCTCCGAAACCGGCACAGATACAAGGATGGATTTGAATAGCACTGCCGTCAATTAGCACCGGATAGAAAGCCTGGATACCAAGTCGGTGCAAGGTCGGGGCACGGTTAATAAGCACCGGATGTCCCCGTGTTACCTCTTCTAGGATGTCCCAAATATCACTGCTCCTCATCTCTAAGACATTTTTGGCTCCCTTAATATTGGCCGCCAGTCCCCGGGCAATAACTTCCCGAAGTACAAACGGTTTGAACATCTCCAAAGCCATCTCTTTAGGAAGACCAACTTGATGCAGCTTCAACTGTGGTCCTACCACGATAACGGAACGTCCGGAGTAATCAACCCGCTTACCCAAAAGATTTTGCCTGAAGCGTCCCTGCTTACCCCGCAGCATATCGGACAAAGACCTCAGGGCGTGGCCTGCCCCTGCTCCCCGGCGGGTGGTTTTCAGGTTGGAGTCAATCAAAGCATCAACCGCTTCCTGAAGCATTCTTTTTTCATTGCGTAAAATAATCTCCGGAGCCCCTAAATCAATGAGTTTTTTTAAGCGGTTGTTGCGGTTTATCACCCGACGGTACAAATCATTTAAATCGGAGGTTGCAAAACGTCCTCCGGGGAGTTGCACCATGGGCCGAAGATCAGGCGGAATAACCGGCAAGATTCGCAGCACCATCCATTCCGGAGCAATACCCGCCAGCCTCATTCCTTCAATCACCCGCAATCTCTTAGTGGCTTTAATGTGTCTTTGACCGGTAGATTTCCTGACCTCGTCCCGAAGTTCGGCAGAAAGCTTATCCAAATCAATCTTCTTCAAAACTTCCAATAAGCCTTCCGCCCCCATACCGACTTTGACAAAATCAGCCACTCCGTACTCATCCAGCTTAAGATACTCATCTTCAGAGAGTACCCTTAAAGGTACCATGCTTTTTACCAAATCAGCCACCGTCTTATAAATTTGTTCCAGCTGGCTTTGGCCAACTACCAGGTTATCCCGCAGCTTTTGGATCTCCTGCCTGTTTTTAAGCTCCAGTTCTTCTGCTGCCATCTCATATTTTTCACTCTTTTCGCCTTTACCACCGGCCTTGGCTTCCACTAGTTGTTTTCGCAAATCTGCCTGGAGAGAAGCAATACTTTTCTCGTTGTTTTCTTCGGCCAATCTTTTCTTCTCTGCCAAATCTTTCTCCAGTTTCTCTAAAGCTTTCAGTTTAGCCTGGCCATCCACCTCGATAGCCATGTAAGAAGCAAAGTAGATAACCGCTTCCAAACTCTTCAAAGAAAGATTGAGCACCAGAGATAACTTAGAAGGAGCTCCCTTAACATACCAATTGTGAGCCACCGAAGCAGCGAGGGTGATATGACCTAATCTTTCCCGTCTGACCTTACTTTGAGTGACTTCTACTCCGCATTTATCACAGATGACCCCTCGATAGCGGATTCTTTTGTATTTACCGCAATAACATTCATAATCTTTGGTGGGTCCAAAGATATTTTCCGCAAACAGACCGTCTTTTTCCGGCTTTAAGGTCCGGTAATTAATCGTCTCCGGCTTGGTGACTTCACCAAAAGACCAGGCCCGGATCTGTTCCGGACTAGCAATGGACACTTTTAAAGCTTCAAAATCTAATAAGTCATTCATATGCTTGCCTCCTCTTGTGTTTCTTTTTCCTCTGCCGCTACCTTTTCCTTTGTTTCATCTTTTAGATCCACAATCTCCATGGGGGAATCTATCCGTTCTAACTCTTCTCCACCTTCCTGTCTATCTCCTAACACCTCTTTTAGCTCCTCCACCTGCTCGGCAACCTTACCCAAAGGTTCTTCTACCGCTACTGCCGCTGCCAGAGTAGGATTGATCGTTTCCACATTAACGTTTAAGCTTTGTAGTTCTTTAACTAAAACCTTAAAGGATTCCGGCACCAAAGCCTGAGGAATATCAGTACCCTGAATGATCGCCTGATAGGCTTTAGTTCTTCCCACCACGTCATCAGATTTAATGGTTAACATCTCCTGTAAGATATGAGCTGCCCCGTATGCTTCCAGAGCCCAAACCTCCATCTCTCCCAATCTTTGGCCACCCATCTGGGCCTTTCCTCCCAAAGGCTGTTGAGTAACCATGGAATACGGGCCGGTGGAACGGGCGTGTTGCTTGTCTTCCACCATGTGATGCAGCTTCAAAAAGTAGGCTTTCCCGACCACTACCTCTTGATCAAAGTAATCTCCCGTTCGGCCGTCTATAAGCTTGATCTTTCCTGAAACAGGCATCGCGGCCTTTTTAAGTTGTTCCACCAAAACACTTTCCGGAATCTTCTCAAACACCGGAGCTGCCACTTTGATACCTAACCTGTCAGCTGCAAACCCCAGGTGGGTTTCCAGGAGCTGTCCTAAGTTCATACGGGATAAAATAGTCACCGGAGAGATGATAATATCCACTGGAGTGCCGTCTTCCAGATGTGGTAAATCAACTTCGGGGACAATCTTAGAGATCACTCCCTTGTTACCGTGTCGTCCCGCCAGTTTGTCGCCGACAGTGATCTTTCGAAGCTGCGCCACCTTGACTTTAATTCTCATCAAAGTTCCGGCATCCAGCTCGTCACCCTGTTCCCGGGAAAGAATTTGAATGCCGATAACTGTACCCCGCTCACCGTGGGGCATGCGAAGGGAGGTATCCCGAACTTCTTTGGCTTTTTCTCCAAAGATAGCGCGGAGCAGTCTCTCTTCAGCTGTTAATTCTGTTTCCCCTTTAGGCTGCACCTTACCCACTAAAATATCGTTTGGTTCTACCTTGGCACCGATTCTCACAATGCCGGTTTCATCCAAATTAGCCAAATTTTCTTCCGCTACATTGGGAATATCCCGGGTTAACTCATCCGGGCCAAGCTTGGTTTCCACCACATCAGTGACATACTCCTCAATGTAGATAGAAGAAAGAACATCCTCTTTAACCAGGCGTTCGGAGATAATAATGGCATCCTCGTAACCTAATCCCTCGTAGCTCATATAGGCAATCAGCAAATTTTGTCCCAGAGCCAGTTCCCCATTGTCGGTAGCAGTTCCGTCAATTAACAAATCCCCTTCCTTAACTTTTTGACCCAAACTCACCGCCGGTCTTTGGCTGTAGCAGGTGTTATCGGAAGTATTGACAAACTTTTTAATCTTCCAGGTCTGACTGTCTTTATTGCCGGTCAAAGTCAGTTTTTCGGCATCAACATAAGTAACCGAGCCACCAAAGGGAGCCCGCACGATCCGCCCCATGTTCTCGGCAACCACCTTTTCCATACCAGTTCCCACAATGGGAGCGGAGGGAATAAGTAGCGGTACAGCCTGATTCTGCATGGTTGATCCCATCAAGGCCCGGTTGGCATCGTCATGAGCCAGGAAGGGAATTAAGGCTGCGGAAGTTCCGGTCACCTGTTGGGGGGAAACGTCAATAAAGTTGACGAGTTTGGTATCAGTTTCAAAGAAGCTGCCATTATAACGTACCGGAACCCGGGGTGAACCGATAAAGCCTTTTTCGTCAACCTCTACCGTGGCCTCGGTGATATAGAAATCTTCTTCGTCATCAGCTGACATGTAAACAACTTTATCAGTAACCTTAGATTTGCCGCCCACAAGTTCCACTTTGCGGTAAGGAGTTTCTAAAAACCCATATTCGTTAATACGGGCATATAAAGCCAAGTAGGTTACCAAACCAATATTCGGTCCCTCCGGAGAACGGATCGGATCAATTCTTCCGTATTGGGAATGGTTAATATCACGGATGGAAAATGAAGCTCTTTCTCTGGTAATTCCCCCCTGACCGGTAACAGTCAGCCGTCTTAAGTGGTCTACCTCAGACAAAGGATTAGTCTGATCCAAAATTTGCGACAGCTGGGAAGAACGGAAGAACTCGTTGACCGCGGCGATAATAGGGCGGGCATTGACCAGTCCTCCCGGGTTAATCTCCACTTCGCCGGAGAGAAGACTCATCCTTTCCTTGATGACTCTTTCTAAGCGGAGCAGTCCCACCCAGAAAGCGTTTTGGGCTACCAACTCACCAACCCGTCTCACTCTGCGGTTGGCCAAGTGATCAATATCATCTGTCTTTCCTGTCCCGTTTTGCAGGTTAATAAGATAAGAGAGAGTGGCAACAATATCTTCATTTTTCAGCACCCAATTTTCCGCTTCGTTTATCACATCGAGCTTTAATTTTTTGTTGATTTTAAAACGGCCTACCCGGGTTAAATCATAACGGCGGTTGTTGAAAAACATCCCGGTAAGCATCCCCTTGGCATTTTCTAAAACCACCGGGTCTCCCGGCCTCATTTTGCGGTAAATTTCCAGAAGTGCTTCTTCGGTGTTTTTGGTAGTATCTTTAGCTAAAGTAGAGTCAATGTAATGGCGGTCAGGGTTAGTATCAGCTTTGGTAAACAAACTTTTAATCTGCTCATTATCGGCAAAACCGATGGCCCGAAGGAAGGTGGTGGCAGCAAACTTTCTGCGGCGGTCAATTTTTACCGTCAGCACATCGGACCGGGATACGGAAAATTCCAGCCAGGAACCGTGGGCCGGACGGAGTTCGGCAGAAAATAAAATCCTCCCGGTGATTGGATCCTGGGAGGAGGAAAAGAAAACCCCCGGAGAGCGGACAATCTGGTTGACCACTACTCTCTCAATACCGTTAACCACAAAGGTTCCCTTCTCTGTCATCTGGGGAATGTCTCCCAGAAAGACTTCTTGCTTATACTGTCCGTTGGTTTGTAAGTTAGTGAGGATCACTTTCACTCTTAAGGGAGCATCATAGGAGACTCCTTTTAAAGCTGCCTCTTCGGGGGTATAGCGGGGTTTACCTAAAGTATAATCACCAAATTCCAGTTTCCAGTTTTTACCGGTAAAATCGGTTACCGGGCTGACAGAGGCTAAGATCTCACTAATTCCTGTCTTTAGAAACCAGTCATAAGACTCCTTTTGCAGGTAGATTAAATCAAACTTCTGGTCAATTCCTTTTCTTTTGCCCCAGTAGACCCTGGACCCTTGCTCAATTTGCTTGTCACTTTTATCAGGCATCGGTAGATAATTCCTTTAAGCTCGCTTTTGGACAGCCACAGAAAAAAGAAGCATACGACCTTGTATGCCTCTTTCAAATCTTTATGTTGTGGGTAATTTTCCCACAAAAGCCCCACCCTGTCAATAGGCAGCTTTAAAAAACAGGCAAGGAACTTATTCCTCAAGACTAATCTTGAGAGCAAAGGTTTGCAACCTGTACTTTGCTCATTATACCACAAAGTTTTGGCCAGACAATTTCCTCATTTAAGAAGATCATTTAGGCAACTAGAAAGAGATGAAGGAGTTACGAGTATAGTCTTGACTAAAACAGGAGTCATACGCCCATTATATAAAGGTGATACTATATACCAAATACCAACCCTTGGGATTAGTTAGTTTCAAACTTCCATGCTTTAGGGCTCTATTCTTTTAAGATGAGATACCTTATCAAAATCATGATCATAGGAGAAAACGTTTTTTGACCCAGTCCTCAAAGCCAAGGCAGCTAAGAAAGCATCTCCAAAATCAAGGTTAGAGGAAACATATAAATTTAAGGCTGTCTTTAGGGCTTGTTTGTGATCTACTTTTAAGTTTATCAGCTCCAGTAAGGCCAACAGTAGATCACAAATATTTTGACGGGGCAGGTTGTATAATTTAGGAGAGGCTAGCACATAGACAGCATCAGCAAAAACTGTCACCGGAGCAAAAAGGGTTAACTTTCCTCTTTCCACCTCTTGGAACAGTCCAGCAGCAGCCTCTTGTTTTTTTAGATCATCGCCTGTTAGAAAACGGATAATAATGTCAGTATCGATATAGAAGCTATTGAGGGGCATACTTGTTAAGCTTGAAACGATCCTCATAAGCAATACGCTTCATCTCTTTTAAGGAAAGTTTATGCTTTAATGATCCAGCAGCTCCTTTCAAAGACTGAATATTTGGATAACGGGCTGCAATGACCTTCACTTCTCCTCCTGGTTTAATCAAGAAGGCTACTCTACTGCCTCCTTTGACTCCAAGGTGATGACGAACTTTGCCCGGAAGAGTTACTTGCCCTTTACTACTAACAGTAGAGAACACTTGCATGGTAAAGACAGTATATCACATTCTTTACATTTATCAATAGGTAAAGAACTCAGTTAAGGATATCTGGCTACATTAGCATTATGTTCTTCTAAAGTTCTTCCATAGTGAGATATTCCTTTGGAATCATGGTAGTAATAAAGATAGGGGGTGGAAGGGTCAGCACTTGCTACAGCTTGTAAAGAGGCCAAGCCTGGGTTACAGATGGGAGCTGGGGGGAGACCAGCATGGAGGTAGGTGTTATAGAGGGAATCAATTTTAAAATCCTCAGAGGTCAGATGTCTCTTCCACCAGCTTCTTTCTTGGGGTTGATAGCCCAAAGCATATTGGACAGTAGCATCAGCATTTAAACCCATTCCGATATTAAGCCTTTTTAATAAAATACTGGCTACCATCTGCCTGGCCCCATCAGACCGGGCTTCCCTCTCCACAATAGAGGATAAAATCACCCCCTCCTCGGGAGTTAAACCCAAGTTTTTAACCTTTGCCTGAAGGCTTAAATCATATTGTCTATTAAAGTTATCTTCCATCTTTTGAGCTACTTGGGCAGCATCAGACTTATGGTCAAAAAGATAGGTATCAGGAAACATATATCCCTCACGAGCTGTCTTTAGAAAATCTTCGCTCTTGATCCCCATCTCAGCATTTAACTTTTTCCCCATTTCTTCTACTCTCCATCCTTCCAGCAGGGTAACTGACTTATCTGCTGCTCCCGTAGAAAGCTCATTTAAAATTTCCCGGGAGCCCATAGCAGGGGAAAGTTGGAAATCTCCGGGCTGGATGGGAGCAGGTGTTCTTTTGGCCAAAAGGGTAAAAGCGGTGTTGGATTTAATTAAGTCCATCTTTTGTAGCCTGTCTGCAACGCTGGTTACCGATTCCCCTTCATAAACCACAAAAAGTTCAGTTTGGGTCTGAGTGGAATCTGCCGGAGAAACAAGAGAGCTCCAATAAAATTTTACTCCCACAAAAAGAAGGATCAAAATTACCCCCCAAAATAACAGTTTCTTAAACATTTTAGATTTTTTCATCTAAGAATCTTTGTAAAATAATGGCTGCTGAAAGGGCATTGTCTTCCTGGCGTGCCTTTTTCCCTATCCTCATTTCTAACATCACTCTTTTTGCCTCCTGGGTAGATAAGGTCTCATCTGTAAGCTCTACTTTTAACCCCTTTCCGATTAAAGCCTGGGCAGCTTTTTCAACAGCCCGTCCCATTTCCCCCTCTGGCTGGCCCATGACCAGATAATCTACTCCCTCTTCCTTTACCACTCTTACTACTCTCTTTACTCCATCCTCCAAACCTTTAATCTTTAAAACTTTAAAAGGAGAGGCCAAACTACCTTCTGAAACAGCCAAACCCACTCTTTTTAATCCCCAATCAACTCCTAATATTTTCATAAGCTGTTTCTAATTATGGTCTAAATTTACAAATGTAGCAAGAAGTTTGGCGGTAAAACATATCTGATTTTTAAATTCCCATCTAGTCAAATAAAGCAGAAAACTTTAATATTAAAGGCAAGATGGTGAGCCTAGAACAAGAAGCTGAAAAAATATGTAAGATAATTTTAAAGACACTTTATCCTACCGGATTAAATCGTCCAGAACCTCTACCAGGAGATGCCTGCAACCTTCTTCAAAGTCTTGACTTTCTAGAGAAAATGAGGGGTTCCCAAAGAATTATAGAAGACCCTCCACCCTCAAAAGATGATCTGCTAGTTGCGGAAGTAAGAGCTTTGGTAAGGTTGGGAGGACGAAGAATAGGCAGACACCCCAATCATCGACATCCAATTTGAGTGAATATTACTTCGGGGTAATGGTAATCTCGATATTTTTTTCCAGGAAGGGGAGCCTGGCTAAGGGGGCAGGGAGGTTGGGCACAAGCTTGATCTCTGACCCTAAAACTGAATCCAAACCTTTGAGCTGTTCTGCTACCTGAATAACACTTTCCCCTCTCATCTTTTTCTTCAACTCTCCTTCATTAAATTTTGGTAACAATTTAGCCTTAAACTTGGCCCCGAAGACTAACCTGCCATCCTTTTCCACCTTAGCCACATCAGCCTGAGTTTCCATCCCAGAGGAATCTAACTGGTAACCTTCAGGAGTGTTGGTGTTAACCAGCTTGGAGATGATGGCTTTAAGATCTGCATCAGAGTAAGCGGTTCCTTTAAAGTGGACCCTAGCGGAGAGTGAAAACTCGCTGGCTTGATCGTTAACCTGCTTACTAAAGGTGTACTTGCCGTCAACTACCGCTAAAGCCTCGGAGATAATCTTTTTGTCAGCTCCCAACTTACCCTGTAGATCAGTTACTGCTTGTTGTCTGAGTTGATCTACCACTTTGGCCTGAAGTTTCTTTTGATCATCTGAAGTGACAACTGCCACATTTTTAGAAGTGCCTCCGGAAAAGGCCTCTTCTACCCTGGCCACTACTTGAGATTTGCTGTAGTTTGCTACCGAAAGATCTGTCCCCCCCGGTAAGTTACCCTCCGGGCCGATGGCTGAGGCGGTAACCCCCACGGAGGAAGACTTCCCCGGGGTAGTCACCTGTACAAAATCGGCCCCGATAGAGGAAGATTGGGAAGCAATCTGGACCGATGAATCAAGGGTAAACTTGAGGCTGCTGGAGGTCAGTGTTGTCCCCTGGGAAAGATTGACCGGATTGTTGGTTAAATTATAGACTACCACCTTACCTTTGGCCGGATCACCAATCTGTTTTTGGCCGGTAGCCGGACCTTTGTCAGAACCGCTAACCGAGGTGTCTACCGTCGAGGCAGGGATAACTTTTTTGTCTTCATCTACAGTGGTAGCATTTGGATCTGCCACCACCTGCATATCCTGTTCCAAAACCCGGGGGTCAACATAAATTATGACCGAGGCCTTTACCAGGAAAAAGTAAGCAGCTGCTAAAAGAATTATCAATCCAGGTAACAACATTAGCTTCCCCCCCAAACCTCCCAGATGCAGATTTTTAAAAATAGCTAGATGTAACAACTTTTTGATCTTTTTAAAGTTTTCTTCTTCCATCTTTTGTCTGGCTAAAGAACGTGTTCCGGAAGTTGAAGAAAGCAGCTCGTCTTCGGAAATTGCCGTTTCCTCAAAGTTTTCTTCCGGATCAGAACCCATCAACGGATCCTCTTCCAATCCTTCCTCTAGGTTTAGTTCCGGCTCTTGATGTTGATCTTTAATATCCCCTTTCACAAATCCCCTCGCCCCTTCCGTCCCGGCTAACCTTTTCACCCCTAAGCCCCGAGAAGGTTCCATACTAGTAAGCGGCTGGGCAAAACTGCTCTTTAAATCAACCTGGGGATTGATCTCAATGGCTCCCGCTGCCACCACCGCCTCCATGGCTATATTAGCCTCCAAAGTCTCTACTTTAGGAAAGTGTAGGAAAGAGAGATGGGACATCCAAGGATAAGTCATCATCTCATCCTTTAATTTACCCAGGTCTTCCCCGGTTTTTGTGGGATAAACCAAAATTTTGGATGGCAAAACCTCTACTTCGGTAAATTGGCCAAGCAGCTTCTCAATATCTTCAAAAAGATGTTCCCCTCTTTTGGCAGTACGGCTTTCGATAACCTTTCCACCCCGGGACAAAGTTGCTTCCACAAAATCTCCTACTCCTAAAAGAATAGCCGTAGGAGGCACTCCTTCCTGTTTTTGCAGGAAAAAGGCTAAGGCATTGGTGGTAGTAACAAAAGCCAAAGCTCCCAAGCTAAACTCCTTAAGCATTCTCCTAAGCAGCTTAAGGTAGGGCTCTTTCAGGTTGTCATCCAGGCTCCAGGAATCAGGCACCCCAAAAAGGATTTTTTGCGGTTCGATCTCCAAAGCCCCCAAGGCCCGATCCAAAACCTGGTGGGCTTTTTCTATCAGTTCATCTGTTCCCTCATAAGCAGATGTTGTTTGTCCCAAAATATCCAACTTATCACCATAGATACCCCAGACTAAAGCTGTCACCTCGGAGGGTCCGATATTTAGGGCAAAAAAGTATTCCGTATCTTCTACTTTGTTGCCAAAAGGAAGTTTGGAAGTTAGATCATCAAGAAAGCTCATGAGCAGTTAATACAACTAGTTTAACATCAACCTCCAAATTAGCCAAGTCTCAAGGGAGAAATCTTAAACCAATTTAAAAACGTCCTCCCTTACCAAAGTTAAAATGTCCCCTTAGCACTTAAGCAGTAATTGGTTAAAATGCATCATGCCTATGTGGATATGCATGATCAACTTAATGAAAAAGAGCAGTGTAAGTTTAAGA